>CAYNUX010000024.1:0-5325 GCA_964400115.1 uncultured Cytophagia bacterium | reverse complement strand
GTGCTGTTCGGGTACTCTATAATTTACCATCCAGCATAATAACCGGAAGGCTGGGGCTTTTGGCCATTCGATGGCATTTTATATTATCTGTTTTGCTTCTTTTTATCTACACAGGGGCTTTAATTTGGGTAACCCCTCGTTATGGTGTCATGGGCGTCGGTTATGCCTTGTTGGTTATCTCGATAGCACGATTACTGGCGGGATATTGGGTCGTACAAAAATTTCCGGATAAAGATGAAGAAACAACGAATTAAACAGCTCTATTATTTTTCCAATGAACCCATACCCAGTTCTATGGCTTGTACCATTCAGCAAATGCACATGTGTCAGGCATTTCAGCAAGCCGGTTTGAGAACGAGTCTTGTAAGGCCATGGTTTTTCTCGGATGTCTTGAAATCCGAGGATCTGTTTGCATACTATGATATAGAAACAGAGTTTGAGATTATCCGTCTGCCTTCTTTGATGTCTTTGAGTAAACCGGCATCAGGGAAAAAATTGAGGATACCTGCGATAGGCGGGCTCTCGTTCATGTGGGCCGTGAAACGTTTTTTAAATATTCTACAGCGTGAAAATAATCTGGAAAGAGCTGTTATCTATTCACGCAATCTGAATGCAACTCTTGTCGCCTTGAACACTGTGAAAAATATTCCTGTCTGGTTCGAAGCACACGCCATGCATGAGCCTTTATCACGATTCAAGCGTGTGCTCAACGACGTGACCGGAGTGGTAACCATATCATCCCTGCTTTGTGATGACTTGTCAGAAATGATTTCCGAAAAAAAAGTCATGGTCACAGAACCGGATGGCGTTGATGAAAGGCGTTTGAATCAAACGGTTTCTCAAGATCTGGCCAAAAAGCGACTTGGATTGGAGGATCGGTTTTGCGCTGTCTATACCGGTAAAGCCTACGATGGCAAAGGGGTGGATGTAATACTCTTAGCTGCCAGGCAGATGCCATATGTCCATTTTGTGCTCGTAGGGACGGGTCCTCTAACTCATTTGGATAATGTCACATGCATTGATTATGTGGCCCCGGCAAAAGTTCATCTCTATCAAGCTGCTGCAGATGTCTTGCTGTTACCTAATACAGAGACAGGACCGATCCATCGCTATACATCGCCTTTAAAATTGTTCGAATATATGGCAGCAAATCGACCTGTTATTGCCAGTGATATGCCGGTGTTTAAAGATATACTCATTCACAAAGAGAATGCATGGCTTTTTGAACCGGGAAATTCCGAGGCTCTTGTTTCGGCCATAGATGCTGTTTTTCGTAATCCCCGATGTGGAGAGACCTTGCAACGTAACACCCGTAAAAATTTAGAGAATTTTACATTTCAAAATCGTGCCAGAAGAATTATTCATATCATGGAAAAATATCATTAGGTTAAAATCTTATGCAAAAGAAACCCAATATTTTATTTATATCAGTCGATAGTCTTCGTGCAGATCATATGTCATTGTATGGATACCGAAAAGAGACGACACCGAATTTGTGCCGTTTAGCGGACCAGGGTGTCGTTTTTGATCATGCCGTTTCAGCTGCTGCATGGACAGGCGCTTCCGTATCGTCTATGCTCACCGGCTTATATCCGGGGAGTCATGGCTTTACGAATGCACGATACTATCTGGATGATGACATCCCCACTCTTGCAGAAAATTTGTCTTCTGTCGGTTATTCCACCGCAATCTTTTCAAATAACCTCTATATAACCGATAGAACGGGTTTGACAAGAGGATTTGATCAGTACTATTATAAAGGTGTTCTGCAATCCGCTCAAAACAACAGATCGAGCACCCTAAAGTCCCGACTCTCAACCCCTTTTTCGTTGTCTCAACGGATGATGATCAAAGATGTGCTCGACTTTTATCGTCCGGCATCCGGTTTGCAGAGAGATGATGGTGCGTATGCCACCAATAAGAGTATCCAAAATCACATCAGTAAACAGGGAGGAAATCCGTTTTTTATATTTGTGCATTATCAGGAACCGCATTCGATATATTTTCCACCCCTGCCTTACCGTCGACGATATTTTTCAGGATCCTGGTTTTCTCAGTATCGATATCTCGATTTCGATCATATAAGTTTCTTTGCCGGTCGTAAACAGTTCAGCAAGAGAGAAATTCAAGCCTACACTGAACTCTATGACGGAGAAATCGCATATCTCGATTATCGTCTGGGCCAGCTTTTTGACTGGTTAGCAAAATCAAAGTTGCTCAATGATACATTGATTATCTTTACAGCCGACCATGGCGAATGCATGGGGGAGAACGGATATTTATGGCACGCTTTCTGCATATACAATGGACTGATAAGGGTGCCCTTGTTGGTGCGGTACCCGGAGTGGTTTGATAAGGTAAAGGATAACAACGGGTTGGTTCAAAATGTTGATCTGGCTCCCACAATTTATGAAGGACTGGATTTAACCTGGGATTACAAAAATGAAAGGCAAGGACAATCTTTTCTGAACGGATCAAGGCGTGATGCGGCGTTATGCCAGTACGATAACCCGGAACGCATGGTCGATCGTTGGCTCAAACGCAGAAAAGATATTGATAAAAATGAATTTAAGCAATTTTTTCGTTCTTTGACATCCATACAGACGCATGATGAGAAATTGATCCATTCGTCAGATCACAGACATGAATATTTTGATCTGCAGCGAGATCCTCTGGAACAAGTGAATCGCTATTCTGAAAATAGAGATAGAGCGTTGGACATGAAAAAGCGATTGGATGAGTGGCTTGGGTCATTGAAACCGCATGTGGCAAACAGTCAACAGGAAGATTTTGACAAAGAAACATGGGAAAAAATGAAAGCTCTGGGATATGCCTGACAGCAGCATAAAACGTTGCACATACGCTGAATATCGGCAAATTCGGTTGATGTTTTTGGTACCTTCACTATCTACCGGAGGTGCAGAGATTCAACTGATTAATTTGGTCCGAGGTTTAGATCGTTCCCGGTTCCGTGTATATGTGGTGACCTTATATAGTACTCCTGACAGCAGCAAGCGGGTCAAAGAACTCGGAATCGAATATTTAGAGCTCGATAAGCGGCATGCCTGGGATTTTCGGTTCCTCGGGCCGCTCTATTTTTGGATTCGTCTGCACCGCATCGATATCATTCATGGTATAAATGTGTCGGCAAGATTTTTTGCCTGGGTTATGGGGCGAATGAGTCACTGCAAGGTGGTTGTTTCTGAGCGCAATAGTCAGCCTGTATATTCTTCTTTGGGTAGCCGTTTCTACCACGCGATGGAGCATTTTACCAACAGAAAATCGGATTGGATCGTTGCCAACAGCCTGGCAGGAAAAAAATTCACAGAGTCGCTTGGCGTATCCTCGAGTCTCACAAGCATGATTCCAAATGGAATCGATCCTGACCGTCTGAAAAGCAATGGCCTGTCGACCCGGTTGAAGCAAGAGTTAGGCCTGAATTCCGACTCTATAATCGTTGGGATGGTGGCCCGTCTGTTTCCGCAAAAAGATCATAAAACGTTTTTAAAAGCAGCCGAAATCGTTGCATCAAAGCGTAACAATTGTTATTTTATTTTGGTCGGTGATGGACCTGAGCGTGACCACCTTGAGCAGCTGACTCGACGTTTGTCTTTGGACGATCGAGTCATTTTTGCCGGCAACCAATCTCACATCGCTGATTGGCTTCAGATCATCGATGTGGTTGTATTGACTTCAAAGCAGAGTGAGGGATGTCCTAACTCGATCATCGAAGCCATGACTATGGCAAAACCGGTGATCGTAACCAATGTTGATGGTAATCGAGAGTGGATTGTCGATCGACAAAACGGAATCCTGATCCCCCCACAACACCCGGAAGTTCTGGCTCAGGAACTATCCCATTTGCTCGATTCTCCCGAACAGCAGCGAATTTTGGCAGGGAATGCAAAAGATTATGCTCAGGAACGATTTTCCTTGTCAACAATGATCAGCTCCTATGAAAACGGGTACAAAAAACTTTTGAAAAACGGTTTAAAGCAGGGAGCTGAATTGAATAAAAATTATTTTGCACCACATCAACGCGTGCATATGTTCGGTGTTCCGGTCGATGCTTGTGATCTTGAAAGCTGTGTCGATTGGATCAATTTACAAATAAAGCAAAACACCACCCGCCATATCGTACTCGTAAACGCGGCAAAGCTCGTCAAAGCTCAATGGGACGAAGAGCTGGCAGCGATTATCAGAAAAGCGGATATGGTGGGGGCCGATGGTATGCCGGTGGTATGGGTATCCAAATTATTCGGAAATCCGCTGCCAGGGCGTTTGAACGGTACAGATCTGATGTATCGTATTTTTGAATTGTCGGAACAGAAAAGAGTTCGACTCTACTTGCTTGGGGCGAGAACGCATGTGATTCAAAAGGCAGTGGATAATTTGCAACAGATGTATCCCGGAATCCAAATCGCTGGTTATCGATGTGGCTATTTTAAAGACGAGCAGGAAATCGATGCTGCTATACAGACAATCGCAGAATCAGGAACAGATGTTCTGCTGGTGGGAATGAGTTCACCGATGAAAGAAAAATTTGTCCGGCAGTATATCGATCGGTTTCATGTCAAGGTTATTCATGGCGTAGGCGGAAGTTTCGATATCCTCGGAGGCTTGACCAAGCGCGCACCCCTCTGGATGCAAAACTATGGTCTGGAGTGGTTCTACCGGTTGTGTCAGGAACCAAAACGCCTCTGGAAACGATACCTCGTATTAAATAGTCTGTTCATCGGTATGACGCTTAAAGAGGGTTTTAAAAGAGTTGCTGGCAGAGGAAATCGTATAGCGCATTAAAGGAGATGAGGATGAAAAGAGTTTTTTTAGCTTTTTTGATGGTTTTTTCAATACAATGTTTTGCTCAATCAGACGTTTGGATGAATATGGGACCATTTGCTGGCGACGTTGTCTCTGTCGCATTTGCTGCAAATAGTAACAGCGACGTTTATCTGGGTCTTGCCGATAAAGGTATCTGGAAATCCATCGATGGCGGAACGACGTGGTTTGCCAGCAGCACAGGATTGTATGGACAGCAAATACAAATCATCGAAACCCATCCGGAACAAAAAAATGTCGTGTTTGTCGGTACGGAAATTACCGGGTTTTTCAAGAGCACTGATGGCGGAATCACCTGGAAAGAAGCCAATAATGGATTGATAACAGTGAATATTCGCGATATAGAGTTTGACAAAAGTGATGCAAACCATATGTTTCTGGCTTCTGATTTTGGGTTGTTTGAATCTCATGATGGAAGCGACAGTTGGATGTTGTTTGATTCTGACTCTTTAAAAAGTCTTGACCTTACATGCGTCATTTATGATC
>CAYNUX010000023.1:0-20568 GCA_964400115.1 uncultured Cytophagia bacterium | reverse complement strand
AGTTTTTCGGAAAAGGATTCTGCATGAAATTCAGCTGTGGAAGGCGTACTGACTCGTTTGCGCATGATTTCCAATTCCGCCACTGCGGCTTTATATTCAGAATCGGGTTTTTGTTCAGGGCGTACAAACACAATCAGGCTCATTTTGTTGAGCAGATTGTCAAAAACGATAATTCTTTGGGGGACGAAAAGATGAACATCCTGGAGTTGTGTATCATCCTCACTCTCCTCAGGCAGTTTTTCAATATAGCGTACAGAGTCATATCCCAGGTAACCAAACAATCCTCCGTTGATAAAGGGTGTATGGTTAAGAGTGGGGCGGACAAAGGTTTGGTAAAATTCTGCAAGAGGGATAAACGGATCCTCGTCCTCAAATTCAGTGACATGATCCTGGTCATCGATAATGGTGACCAGGTGATTTTTGACGATGACCTGATAGAGGGGAGTATCTCCCAGAATCGAGTATCTGCCTTTTTGCGTTCCGCCTTCCACGCTTTCCAGCAGGAAACGAAAGGGTCCTTGCATGACTTTTAGAAATGCAGAGACCGGGGTTTCCATATCCCCCAATAGCTCTGCTTTGACGGGAATCAGCGGCAGGGAATAGAGATCCATAAACTGTTCAAAAGAGCTTTTCTGCACGATACATCTCCTTGGTAAATAAAAAAAGCGTCATGGAAAGATTCCACGACGCTTGTAAATGAAAAACGCCGTGGATGCAGTGCATCCACGGCGTCGAGTTTTATATATTCATGGCCGGGTGGCTACACTACATGGAATGCGGTATGCCACCACCACCAATTTTGTACCCTATTTTTTTGAAAAAGACTATTCATTTTACTCTTTCTACTCTTTTTTATTGTTGCCAGATAATACGAAAAAGATCGTATCCTGTCAATAGTTTTTTTATATAATTCATTCTCAAAAGAGTTTATTCCCTGATCTTGCTGAAATTTCAAGAGCAACCGCTGGTTTCTCCGCAATTCAGACATTTGTAGCACGATCCATTTCGAACCATGATCGCACCACAGGCATGACAAGGGGGGGCGTCGGCTTGACTCATAAAGATCGATTTTTCATGACTTGTTTCGGTTTGTTTTTTCAACTCTTCCTGCTCGATGACAGAAAATTGTGCCAATTCCTTATCGGGTTTTGGTATTTCTTCTTTTTTAAGATAGCGCATGCCCAACCAGCGGAAGATATAATCACTGATGGATTTAGCCATGCGGATTTTGGGATTATTGGTAAAGCCATAGGGCTCGAATCGGGTATGGCTAAACTTGTTGACAAAAACACTGAGGGGTACGCCGTATTGCAGGCCTATAGAAATCGAGGTGGCCAGCGAGTCCATCAGACCGGATACGAAAGAGCCTTCCTTGGCCATGACGATAAAGATCTCGCCGGGTGCACCATCATCATATTCACCCACCGTGATATACCCTTCGTGGCCAGCGATACTGAATTTATGGGTTACGGCCGTGCGTTCATCCGGCAAGCGTCGACGTATGCCGCGAGTTGGGTTGGGGGCTGCAATTACCACCGGACTTTCGATTGCCGGTTCGGGTTCAGGTAGCTGTTTTTTCATTTTGCCAGAGTTCAAGGGCTGGGTACGTTTGGAGCCATCCCGATAAATCGCAATGGATTTGACCCCCATTTCCCATGCTTTTATATAGGTTTCGGAAATATTTTCCGGGGTTGCATCTGTGGGCATATTAACTGTTTTAGAGATCGCACCGGAAAGAA
The DNA here is from genome assembly GCA_964400115.1 of uncultured Cytophagia bacterium. GTDB lineage: Bacteria > Zhuqueibacterota > Zhuqueibacteria > Residuimicrobiales > Oceaniaggregativiventaceae > Oceaniaggregativivens. The sequence goes on along the minus strand of CAYNUX010000023.1, from coordinate 18,829 downwards.
AGGGCTGCACGGCTGACATCATGCGTACATGTCCCATATAGTGAATGGAGCGTTTGCCATTCACCGGCTTAAACGCACAATCAAACACGGACAGATGTTCCGGCAACAGGTGTGGGGCGTCTTCGATGGTGTCATTTTCATGAATATGGGTTGTAATGTCATCAATCTGATCCGGCTCATAGCCCAGACGCCGCAATGCCGGAGATATCGTATTATTGACCAATTTAATGACACCGCCACCAACGAGTTTCTTGTATTTAACGAGGGCGATATCCGGCTCAATGCCGGTCGTATCGCAGTCCATCATAAATCCAATCGTTCCTGTGGGAGCCAGGACGGTGACCTGTGAATTACGATAGCCGTATCGTTCTCCGAGTTCTATCGCATCGGTCCACACCTCTTCAGCGGTTTCAGACAGGCGTTGATCGACAATGTCATGCTCAATATCCTTTAATGCATCCTGATGCTGGTGCATCACGCGCAACATGGGCTCACGATTTTTTTCGAATTCGCTAAAGGGATCCATACTGCTGGCGATAATGGCAGACGAAAGATATGCTTGTCCTGTCATGATAGCCGTCAGAGTCGCGGCGAGTGCGCGCCCTTTATCGCTATCATAGGCAAGACCATAATACATCAAAAGGGCTCCGAGGTTCGCATAGCCAAGACCCAGAGGCCGAAAAAGGTGGCTGTTTGTTGCGATCTGATCCGTAGGATAGCTCGCATTATCGACAATGATTTCCTGTGCCGTAATAAGCAGATGTACAGCGCGTCGATAGGCTTCGATATCGAATTCACCGGTATCCCGTACAAATTTGAGTAAATTCAGCGAGGCGAGATTACATGCCGAATCATCGACAAACATGTATTCGCTACAGGGGTTACTGGAATTGATACGAGACGAATGGGGACAGGTATGCCAATGATTGATTGTGGTATCGAATTGTATCCCCGGATCTCCGCAGACATGTGCAGCTTTGGCCATCTTGTTCAGCAGATCGCGCGCGTCGAGGGTGTCTACAATGGATCCGTCGGTGATCGCTTTGGTATCCCACTTTTCTTTATCAACGACAGCTTGCATATAGTCATCGGTTACGCGTACGCTATTGTTGGAATTTTGGAAAAAGACCGAGTTATAAGCTTCCCCCCCAAAACTACCGTCATAGCCCACATTGATCAGAGACCACGCTTTTTGTTCTTCGTGTGCCTTGATATCGATATACTCTTCGATGTCAGGATGATCGACATTCAGGATAACCATTTTAGCTGCACGCCGGGTTTTACCGCCGGATTTAATGACGCCTGCAAAGGCATCATAACCGCGCATAAAAGAGACAGGACCGGATGCATATCCGCCGGTGCTCAATTTTTCTTTTGAAGAACGCAAAGAAGAAAAATTCGTGCCGGTACCTGAACCCCATTTAAAGAGTAATCCCTCGGTTTTGGCGAGATCGAGAATCGATTCCATCGTATCATCGACAGAATTTATGAAACACGCCGAACATTGTGGCTTTTCTTCGACTCCCATATTGAACCAGACCGGACTGTTAAATGAGGCTTTTTGATTAACCAAAAGGTGGGTCAATTCGTGCTCAAATGTTACTGCATCCTCTTGCGTTTCAAAATACTTGTTCTCTTCGCCCCACCGGCGCAGTGTTTTGGCCACCCGGTCGATCATGGATTTGATACTCGTCTCCTGGGTCCCTGCACGGTTATGCGTGTGAAAGTATTTCGAAGCGACAATGTTAACCGCGGTTTGAGACCAGCTCTTGGGAGCCTCTACATTTTTGAGCTCAAAAATCGTTTTCCCGGTGTCGTTGCCAATGTTTGCAGTCCGATTATCCCATTCCAACTCATCATATGGATGAATGCCTTTTTGAGTGAAAAACCGCGGTATGGAAAGTTTTTCTATGCTTATCGTCTCTTTGGATTGATTGTCCTCGAGATCGAGTTGCTCTACATGATCCGCTAATTTCATGAGATTACCTCTTTGCGTTAAAGATTGTAAGATATAGACTGTTTTGAGGTGAGTATGTGTAGCGCGTTGCCTGGCTATATGTTGGTGCCACCTCTAGATGTCCTTAGTCCAGCTTGAAAGGCCAAACCCTCATATTACACCGTTCCCTCATCCCCTCGCTCTAATATAAAAGTTCTACAGAGTTTGTCAAGTTAATTATCAATATTTTGTGTTTTTTTGCAAAAATACGTCAACCTGTAGTGGTGTTTGTTGTTTTACAGGAATTTTAAAGGGCTGCCAAAATATAAACACCTAATGTTCTCGTCTTCTTCCCACGAATGTGAATTTTTTGCTCACCCAAATTATTCTTGATTTGCGACCACATAATCAGTATATTTCTCCAGTTTTTGACCGAGGAGCCATACAGCAGAGCCCTGAAAGATTCCTTTTAGGGCTGTTTTGTGTCATGAAAAAGTGAATAACAGCACGGTCGAGTTATGTTAATAAAGGTTAGATCTGTTGCGTACCCAAGCTTTACAAGGATGGTGAAAATTTGCCAGAACTTTCCAGTTCACAACAACAAAAGCGCGACGAGCAGTTTTTAAAGCGGGCCCTTAATCTTGCTGCGCGCGGACGGGGTAAGGTCAGCCCGAATCCAATGGTTGGTGCGATCGTTGTCAAAGAAGGAAAAATTATTGGCGAAGGGTATCATAAGCTATTCGGTGGTCCTCATGCGGAAATCAACGCCCTCAATGCAGCGGGTGATGCCGCAGCAGGGGGGACCATATATCTCAACTTTGAACCTTGTGTTCACCATGGCAAGACACCTCCTTGTACAGAAGCAATTTTTAAGGCCGGTATTGCTCGGGTTGTGATTGGGATGAGAGATCCCAATCCGCTGGTCAATGGCCAGGGAGTGACCTATTTGCGTTCAAAAGGGATCAAGGTCGTTGAGGATGTGCTTTATGATAAATGTGTAGAGTTGAATGCCGGTTTTATTAAATTCATCACTACAGGAAAACCGCTGGTTACATTGAAAATTGCCCAGACATTGGATGGTCGTATCGCCACGAGTACAGGGCATTCAAAATGGATCACCGCCGAACAATCACGCACCATGGCTCATCGATTGCGCGCGCAACATGATGCCATTTTTGTGGGGATTGGCACAATTCTCAATGACGATCCTCAGCTCACCGTCCGCTATGCAAAAGGTCTCTCACCCAGAAGATTCATTCTTGATAGTTTGTTAAAAATACCTCTGGATGCCAAGGTGTTGTCCAAAGAACTGTCCGCAGATACCACTATTCTGACAACAGAACAAGCCTCCAGGGAAAAGATCACCCGCATTGAAGAAAAGGGCGCTTTTGTTACAGTGCTTGGTGCCAATGAAAAGGGATGGATCGATTTGAAGGAATTGTGGGCGCACGTCGCGGATCTGGGGATAACATCTGTCTTTATTGAAGGGGGAAGCACCGTTCAGACAGCCTGTTTAAAAGGCGGATATGTTGACAAAATTTTCGTTTTTGTTGCCCCAAAGTTGCTGGGTAGTGGAATCGATGCTATAGGCGATCTGGGAATTCGAAATATTAATTCGGCTTTATTGCTTGAAAATGTTCAGTTCAAGCGATTGGAAGAAGACCTTATGATTACAGCAGATATCAAAAAATAACGTGTTTACCGGACTAGTCGAAGAAATCGGTACCATTGAATCGGTACAAACCAGTGGTGAGGGAGCGAATATTCGCATCCTGGGAGCTATTGTGGCTTCAGAGCTAGCCATTGGCGATAGTGTCTCAGTCAACGGCGCATGCCTTACTGTCGTTGCCAGAGATGGGACCCTCTTTACCGTACAAGCTGTCAGTGAAACCCTGCAGCGAACAACCCTTTCAGCACTCAAACCCAAGGATCGGGTCAATCTGGAACGTGCCTTGACACCCTCCAGTCGGTTGGGCGGGCATTTCGTCCAGGGACATGTGGATTGCATTGCACCAATCAGCAAAATTGAAACCAAAGACCCTGGTTTTTGGTTAACTATTCTTTTAGAGGAACCGTGGTCAAAAATGTGTGTTGAAAAAGGATCTATCGCCATCGACGGGGTGAGTTTGACCATCGCCCGTGTCTCCGGGCAAACCATTGCTATGGCCCTCATTCCGCATACAGCGAGCTGGACGACCCTGGGTGAGAGAAAAGAAAATGATATTGTTAATGTTGAAATCGATATATTGGGTAAATATGTCTATAATTTCACACATGGAAATCAAAATAAATCATCATTATCCATCGATCGATTGAATGATTGGGGATATTGACAAGAGGATAAAATCGTGGAAACTCTGGATTTTTTCAATACGGTCGCTGAAGCGATCGAGGATCTAAAAAACGGTAAAATGATCATCGTTGTGGATGACAAGGATCGCGAGAACGAAGGCGATATCATCATGCTCGCAGAAAAGACCGGAGCCGAGCATATCAATTTCATGGCGATTCACGGTCGAGGCCTGATCTGTGTAGCCATGACTTCCAAACGCCTCAAAGAATTGGATATCGGGCCCATGACAAATCAAAATTCATCACTCATGGGTACTGCATTTACCGTTTCAGTGGATTATAAGGTGGGTACCAGTACAGGTATCTCTGCTGCTGATCGGGCAGCTACAGTACGGGCTCTGGTCGATGAAAATGCCGATCCCGATGACTTTGCCAAGCCTGGTCATATTTTCCCTATCGCAGCCGCCAAAGGCGGTGTTCTGAGACGTGCCGGGCATACCGAGTCTGTCGTGGATTTGGCACGGCTGTCCGGCGCTCGTCCTGCAGGCGTATTATGTGAAGTGATGGATAAAGATGGAACAATGGCACGTATGCCGGCCTTGAAGAAATTGGCTGAGGAATTTGATCTGAAAATCGTTACGGTTAAAGACATTATCGAATACCGAAGACGCGCCGAACTATTGGTCTCGCGCGTAGCCATTGCAAAACTTCCCACCCGTTGGGGCGATTTTGACTTGTATGTATATGATAATCAAGTGGATGATGCTCATCATATTGCTCTGGTCAAAGGTACAATTTCGCCAGAGGAACCTGTGATGGTAAGAGTACATTCCGAATGTCTTACCGGAGATGTGTTCGGTTCTATGCGCTGTGATTGTGGCGATCAGTTACATAAGGCCCTGGAAATGATCGATAAACAGGGAAAAGGGGTTTTGTTGTATATGCGACAGGAAGGCCGGGGAATCGGTCTGCCTGCAAAGATTCAAGCTTATCATCTTCAGGATAATGGAAGAGATACGGTGGAGGCCAATCTCGCTCTGGGGTATAAACCCGATCTGCGCGATTATGGTATTGGTGCCCAGATTCTCTATGATCTGGGGGTAAGGAAAATCGATCTGATGACCAATAATCCTAAAAAAGTGGTCGGACTCGAAGGGTATGGGCTCTCAGTGGACAATAGAATTCCGATAGAGACGACTCCCAATTCCTGTAATCTGCATTATCTGAAAACCAAGCGAGACAAGTTGGGTCATCTTATCTTGTTGAACCAGGAACCTGTTGAAACTGAAAAATAGAGGAATTAGCATGCCTAAATTATATGAAGGACAACTATCCGCATCAGGGAAACGGTTCGGTATTGTTGTCAGCCGGTTTAATGAATTAATCAGCCGCAAACTTTTGGAAGGTGCACTGGACTGTCTTGCCCGGCACGGAGCTCAACTGGATGATGTGGACATTGTTTGGGTACCCGGCTCTTTTGAAATTCCTGTAGCGACCCAAAAAGCGGCTGCCAGCAAGAAATACGATGCGCTGCTTTGTCTGGGAGCGGTAATACGCGGCTCTACTCCCCATTTTGAATATATTTCTGCCGAGGTCACCAAAGGCATCGCACAGGTGAGCCTGCAATACCAGTTGCCGGTTGCTTACGGAGTCATTACTCCTGATACTTTGGAGCAAGCTCTGGAGCGTGCCGGAACCAAGGCCGGCAATAAAGGCTGGGACGCTGCCATGAGCGCGATTGAAATGGCTGATCTTTTTGACGAGATGTCATAAGAGTGTCTCCTGTGTTCGCAGCACTGGAACCATTCGGGTCACCCCGCCGTTGAATAGAAAAAATCGGAAAGCTCATGAAAAATATAAAGCTGTTTGTTATTCTTTTCACAGCACAGGCTCTCTTTGCTAAAGTAGGGGATTGGCAAACTTTTACCAATGCCAGCGATATTCGCCAAATGGCTCTGTCTCAGAACACGATTTGGTCTGCTACCAATGGCGGCTTGCTGGCCTATGATGTTGCCACAAATACCTTTCAAACCATTACCAATAGTGATGGGCTGACCTCTAACGATCTTGTGGCGCTTGAGGTCGATAGTCAGGAGCGAATTTGGGCTGCTGCACAGGACGGTTGGATCAATATTTACGATCATCGATTAAATGATGTCACTGCCCTTAGCGATTATCATGGTTTTGAAATTTCTGATTTTACACCATATGGCGACTCTGTCTTTGTATGCCTGGATATCGGTGTGAGTCTCTATGACCTAGACCGAGATGAAGTCAAAGAAACCTGGAAAATAGGAGAGGCAAGGCATGTCCTTATCGATGGCAATGATATCTGGGTGTCGCTGGCTTCCGGTATCAAAAGAGCCAAGCTTGATTTCCCCAATCTGATGGCTCCGGATGCCTGGTTTACCTACTCTACTCTGGATGGTTTGCCGCACCGTCGGGTCAATTTTATCGTTCCCTTTGGCAACAAGCTCTATGCCGGCACAGAAAATGGTGTTGCATCATATGATGGCTTTTGGTCAGCTCATGGTTTGTCAGGATTAAAAGTGTTTGATTATGCCGTAACAAATGATACCTTGTTCATTGCCACCAGCAATGGGGTCTATCTTCTGGATGGAAACAATCAGTGGCAGGTGCAGCCACCTCAGAATTCACTTATCAGTGGGCTTGTTTATGCTCCGGGAAGCGGGCTTTGGATCGGTCTCGACAATCGAGGACTGGCCCATTACGCAGATCAAACCTGGCAACCTTTTGAACCCAATGCACCATTGAGCAATAAAGTCAGCAGCCTGGTGATCGACTCTGATACGAATTTGTGGGTTACCTTTTCTCGACCCAACGGCGGCATTGCTCGCTATGACGGGGAAACCTGGACCAATTTTTCATATATCAATGGTGACGTTCCCTCGGACGATTATAGAGCCATTGCAGTGGATAGTGTCGGTCGGATATGGGCCGCGAGTTGGGGAAAAGGAATTACGCGAATCACAGAAACCGCAGATGGATTTTCGCTCGAACAGTTGGATCGTTCCGAAGGCCATCTGGCTGGCATTATACAGGATGACAAGTTTGTGGTGACGGTTGATGTCACTGTGGATCCTGACGGAAATGTCTGGATCCTCAACCGTCAGGCTGCTGATCGCCGGGTGGTCGCAGTGGTTACGCCTGAGGATCAGTGGGCCTATTTTTCAACTTCCGACGGCATACCTTCCATACATGTCACCAGTATCACACGCGATGATGCCGGTCGAATGTGGGTCGCTACGGAAGATCGCGGTATCGGCGTTATCGATTATAACGAGACTCTTCTCGACCACAGTGATGATGACCTGTCTCAGGGTCTGACCACAGGAGACGGATTGGTCACCATGCATATCAAAAGCGTTGCCTCTGATGCGTTTGGTTACATCTGGGTAGGCACTCCCGAAGGTGTACATTATTGGGAAGGCGGGGATGTGCGCGCAGAATATAAAGTCATCAATGAAGACATTAATTCTATTTATGTGGACATTCGCAATAATAAATGGTTTGCTACCAATGGGGGATTGTCACAACTCGCCTCCGACTATGTCAGTTGGCAGGATTTCTCGACAGATAATTCTCCTCTGGTCTCCGACAATGTAACGTGTGTGGTGCTTGATGGCAAATCCGGTTTTGCCTATATCGGTACGACCATGGGACTCTCTCAATATCACACAGCCTATACACGACCCGCTGTCAATCTAGAGAATGTTTTTGGATTCCCCAATCCATTTATTTTGGGTGTGCATCCGCGATTCATCATCGACAAATTGGCTGACAAGGCGACTGTGAGGTTCTATACACCCGAAGGGATTCTGGTCAGGAATATTTCTTCGAGCCTGATTTTAGGCTCCCGTGCCGAATGGGATGGCACTAACGACCGCGGTGAGCAAGTCGCCAGTGGTGTTTACCTCTATCTGGTGACTACCGAAGATGGGCTGTCGACAATGGGAAAGGTCGCTGTGATAAGACCCTGAGCAGTCTGAATGGGTAGGGTATTTTCCTGGAATTCATCAAAAAGGCGTCCGATTCATGATAAAAACGCTATATGCTAAAAATTTTGCGTTGATCGATGAGTTGAAGGTCGATTTCTGTCAGGGCTTTAATATCATTACCGGAGAAACAGGCGCTGGAAAATCCATTTTAATCGGCGCGCTTGGAGCCCTGCTGGGTGATAAATTACACCGGGAGATCGTTCGACAGGGAGAAGAAAAAGGAATCGTGGAAGGAGAATTTTCCCTCCTTTCTACTCCCGAGCTGAGCGAGTTTTTTAAAAACAATGATCTGGATTGGTTTGACGGACAGGTTATCGTTCGCAGAGAGGTCAGCAATAATGGACGATCGCGTTGCTTTATCAATGATGTACCCGCCACGGTTACCGCGCTTTCAGAGCTGGGTGATTTGCTCGTCGATCTGCATGGCCAGCACGAACATCAACTGCTGCTGCGCGTCCCAAAACATATCGATTATCTGGATGACTATGGTCAATTAAACGGACAAGTAAAACTCGTTTCGCAAGCCTTTGAAAAGTGGACCGAATTACAGACTCGATTAAATGAATTGTTGAGCAAGCAAGAGGAGATCAGGCGTTCGAGAGAATTGCTGCGTTTTCAATATCAGGAAATTTTGGCAGTGGATCCTCAACCCAAGGAAGAAGATGAACTGCTCAACGAAGAACGGATATTGGGTAATTCCGAAACCCTATATGAGCAATCCTCGGCTCTCTTTAATGACCTGTATGAGCAAGAGGGGGCTGTTTCTGAAAAATTGAGCATCGCCTGTAAACGAATAGGCGAACTCGCAGACATAGATCCTTCTTTTCAAGAATCGCTCAATGAATGTGAAAATGCATTGCTCATCGTCAATGATGTAGCAAAATTCATGCAGGGATATGCCAGCACTATTACCGTTGATGCCGAACGCCTGGAACTGATCCGAAATCGTATTGCAGCCCTGACCGGGCTGAAAAAGAAATACGGTGGCACGATTGATGCTATACTTGAAACCAAGCAACGATTGCAAGAGCGTCTCTTGTTCAGCGAAAATCTGGATCAGGAGATCGGGCGGGTCCGGGATCAGATTGATGCTTCGCATAAAAATTTGATATTATTATGCTTAGAGTTGTCAGAAAAGAGGCAAAAAGTTGGGGAGGAATTGGCCGAGAAAATTTCAAAGCAGTTACAGCTTCTCGGAATGTCCAAATCGATATTTGCTGTCTCTAATGAATACAAAGATGCAACCAGTGGTTACACTATTGTAATAAAAGATCGTAGAATCGCTGTTCACGCAAAAGGGATCGATCATATAGAATTTCTTTTTTCTGCCAATCCTGGTCAAAGTCCTAAACCTCTCGTCAAGATCGCTTCTGGCGGTGAGATATCTCGGGTCATGTTAGCCATGAAAACGTTGCTTGCCCAGGTGGATAGGGTACCGGTTTTGGTTTTCGACGAAATCGATAGTGGTGTATCCGGGCGCATAGCTGAGGTTGTAGGAAAGAATCTCAGGCGTCTTGCTTTGAGTCATCAGATCATTTCGATAACCCATTTGCCCCAGATCGCCAGCCAGGCTGATGTTCATTACCTGGTCGAAAAAAATGTACAAAAAGAGCACACCTTTACAAATATCCGTCCCCTGAATGATGAGGAACGTATCGAACAGATCGCTCGTTTGTTCGGTGGCGAGCATGTTACGGATACTCTATTAAAAAGCGCAAAGGAAATGTTGCGGCAAGCACTGGATTAATATCTCCCGATAGATGCAGGTGACTTTAAATTGCAGATCACCGGCCAGGTATGGCATCGTTAGCCCCAAAAGAACAGTGATTCTATATGTTGTGTTTTTTTTAATATTTGCCACAATATGCAAAAAAATAGAGTTGCACTTGCATCTGAATTTTTAAACGTTATATTTGTATAGTAACCCGAAAACTCGTATCAAGAAAAGGTCGAGGGGATTATGAACTCTAAAAAACGCTCTATTGGGTCAGTAGCTATTGCTCTGACTATTATCCTCGTGGGACTCTTTTTGGTTTGTTCTCAAAGAGCCGCCACAACGAACGGCAGCGATGATCTCTCATCGGATGACGAACAATTTCGTCAGGAATTGTTAGAGATGCTCGACCTTGCCGATGATCTGGATCAGCAGGATACCGTTGAGACGACGATCACCGAGGATACCGGTGATGAAGACGTATTGAGCCTGTTGGTACCGGAAGAAGAATCGATTACCACTACGACGACGACCAGAGAACCTGCTCAGACCATAGAGACAGAGCCGACAGAGACTGCTGACAATATGGGTCTTTCTGAAGACATGTTCCGCAAGATCGAAAATGAGGTTTCACGTCTCGAGGACATACTTGTTGATAGATCCAATCAGGCAGACAGTCTTCGCCGCATCATAGATCGAAGAGATGCCAGGATTCGTCAGCTTGAAACGCAACTGGTCAATACCTCGCCGGTCACTCGTGCCAATACCTCATCTCCTGGCTATACTCGGACTTCAACATCTGCAGAGAATGGTTTTATGGCGGCCTATCACAATGCAAGGGCTCAGTTTGAAAATTTCCAATACGCACAGGCTATTGCCTCTTTTCAGGATCTTTTAAATCGTTATCCCAATCATTCATTGGCTGACAATTGTCAATACTGGATCGGGGAGAGCTATTTTGGCATGAGACAATATCAAAAAGCTATATTGGAATTCCAAAAGGTCTTTGCTTATTCTCAGACCGACAAGCATGATGATGCCCAGCTCATGATCGGAATGAGTTATTTCAAAATGGGACAGCCTATGGAAGCCCGGGAGCAGTTTGAAACGTTTCTCAATACATACCAGGGTAGTGAATACACCGGTGTTGCTCAGAGATTCTATAGAAATTCCTGATTATTTTGATTTTTTTATGGAATAAAGATTCTTTTCAAAAGTGTTTTTGCGTTTGTAAACCGCATGTTTATTTCGTTGGGAGGATTGAAAGTGGTGCTCAGGGGCGTAGGACCATGGACAATTTCTCCCAACGACTATTTCCTCTTGTTATGCCATCCTTTATCCTATTATTCTTTTGAGGGTTGACCGTGTCGGATTTTGTACATCTCCATAATCATTCGCATTTTAGCCTGCTCGACGGCGCATGCCGCATTGAGGATTTGGTTAAAATGGCCAAAACTCATAATATGCCTGCCTTGGCACTTACAGATCATGGAAATATGTTCGGTGCTATAGAATTTTTTACTAAAGCCAAAAAGGAAGGCATCAAACCGATTATCGGAGCCGAGGTCTATATCGCTCCGGGTAACCGGACAGATAAAACTGCTGATCCCGGAACTTTTATGACCAATTATCACCTGGTATTGTTGTGTCAGAATTCCCAGGGGTACCGAAATTTGATGAAATTGGTTGCAGCGGGTTATCTCGACGGATTCTATTACAAACCGCGTATCGATAAAGCACTGCTGGCAGCGCACAGCGAAGGGTTGATCGCCCTGGCCGCATGCCTAAAGGGTGAAGTGTCCAGTCGATTATTGCGTCAGGGGGGTGAAGCCGGACGGCAAGCCGCTTTAGAGTATAAAGAGATATTCGGACCCGATTTTTATCTGGAAGTACAAAATCACGGTATTGAGGATGAAGATCGGGTAAGGCCTCAAATCCTTGAACTGGGCAAAGAACTGGATATCAAGATTGTGGCGACCAATGATATTCACTATCTCAAACGGGAACACAATGAAGCGCATGATGTATTGCTCTGTCTGCAGACCGGTAAGGATTATCATGATCCTAATCGTATGCGATATACCACGCATGAACTCTATTTTAAAACCTATAAAGAGATGCACGAACTGTTTGCCGATACGCCAGAGGTTCTGAGCAATACTTTAGAGGTGGCTGAAAAATGTAATCTGGATATTGATTTCGATACATATCATCTTCCCCATTTTGAGATCCCCAGTGACGATGAGAGCGAGGATCTGAACGAGTACCTGACCAAATTGTGCTGGCAAGGATTGCGTGAACGCTATCCGCAGGTTACAGAGGAGTTAAAATCCCGTCTGGAAAAGGAATTGAGTATTATTATTGAAATGGGGTATTCAGGTTATTTTCTGATCACTCAGGACTTTATCAACTGGGCCAAAGATCACAATATTCCGGTAGGACCTGGCCGTGGTTCTGCTGCCGGTTCACTGGTCGCTTATGTACTCGGTATCACCAACCTGGATCCTATAGCCTATACACTCATCTTTGAAAGATTTCTCAATCCTGAACGGGTTTCCATGCCTGATATCGATATCGATTTCTGCTATGAGAGACGCGAAGAGGTCATCGATTATGTAAAAGAGAAATATGGCCATGACAATGTATGTCAGATAATCACCTTTGGGACGATGGCTGCACGGGCAGTCATCCGTGATGTCGGCAGAGTATTGAATATGAGTTATGGTGATGTAGATAAAATTGCCAAATTGGTCCCTCAACAACTCAACATCAAACTCAAAGATGCGATCGATACTGTTCCCGAGCTTAAAGAACTGGAAGGAAAGAGCGACACCCATCGTAAATTGATTCAATATTCCCTCGTGCTGGAAGGATTGGCCAGACATGCATCCACACATGCTGCCGGAGTCGTGATCACACCGGAAGAATTGACCAACTATGTTCCCTTGTATCGGACCAAAGACGGAGATATTACCACCCAGTACGATATGAAGTATCTGGAAAGCACAGGCCTGTTGAAAATGGATTTTCTGGGGCTTCGTACGCTGACAGTTATTCAAAAAGCCGTGGATGCCATTGCCTATAAAGGAATCCAACTGGATATTGAACAAATTCCGCTCGATGATAGTTCCGTTTATCAATTGTTTGCACGAGGTGAAACCATAGGATTGTTTCAGTTTGAAAGTTCAGGGATGCGGGAATATCTGAAAAAATTACAACCCGAAAGTCTCGATGACCTCATTGCCATGAATGCATTGTACCGACCGGGTCCTATGGATATGATCGATGATTTTATCGATTATAAAAAAGGCCGTAAAGAGATCAAATATCTGCATCCCAAGCTAGAGTCTGTTCTCAAGGAGACTTGTGGGATCGCAATTTACCAGGAACAGGTCATGAAAATCGCCTCAGACCTGGGCGGATTCACCCTGGGGGGTGCGGATCTTTTACGCCGGGCTATGGGAAAGAAAAAGGTCGATCTCATGGCAGAATTGCGGATAAAGTTCATCGATGGCGCTGTTGAACGCGGCGTTGCCAAAGATACGGCAAAAGAGGTATTTGATATGATGGCCAAGTTTGCGGGGTATGGTTTTAACAAGTCCCACGCAGCTTGTTACTCTTTGGTCGCATATCAGACCGGTTATCTCAAAGCGCACTATCCGGCAGAATTTATGGCTGCCACCATCAGCAGTGAAATGAACAGCACAGACCGGGTAATTATTCTGCTCGAAGAGTGCCGTCGTATGGGCCTGACAGTGTTGTCCCCGGATGTAAATTCCAGTTTTGCAGATTTTGTGGTCACTGAAAAAGGAATTCAGTTTGGTATGGCCGCCATAAAGAATGTCGGCCGAAATGCCATTGTAGCTATCGTGGATGCCCGCGAACAAGATGGACCTTTTGGGTCCATATACGATTTGTGTGAACGGATCGATCTTCATGCTGTAAACCGGAAAGTGTTGGAGAGCCTGATTTTTGCCGGTGCTATGGATAGCCTCCCAGGCAACCGGCCACAGCTTTTGGCAACGGTTGAAATCGCTATCGGATATGGCCAAAATAGCCAGATGCAAAAGTCAAACGGACAAACCTCTATGTTTGACCTCGATGAACAAGTGGCATTTGCTCCTCCTCAGTTGCCTGAAGTACAGGATTGGGATCAATCACAGAGACTGAATGAAGAAAAAGCAGTATTGGGATTCTACCTTTCAGGTCATCCTTTGGATCGTTATCGGGATGAAGTCAAAACCTTTGCTACTATGACTCTTCATGCAGCCAAGGAAGTCAAGGATGAAACTCAGGTAAGGCTCTGCGGTATCATTACCAATGTAAAGATCCATTATGATAGAAAAGGTCGTGTCATGTCCTTTCTGACTGTGGAAGATTTTACAGGTACCATGGAGGCACTGGCATTTGCCGATCCATACGACAAATATCGTACGCTTTTACAGACCGATGCCATTGTCATGATTATGGGCAAGATGAATGTTCCCGTGGGCGGCGAACCCAAATTGATTGTCGATGAAGTTATCGATTTGGATGATGCCCGAAAGCGCTTTACACGTAGCATATGTGTCTCTCTGGATGTGCAAGACACAGATAACGAGATGATGGAAGGGATAAAAACTTTGTTGAACGAGTATACAGGAAATGTACCTGTATATATCAAGCTTGTTGCACCTGATCGTACCGATTACACTCTACGAAGTAAATCTCTGCGCGTGAATCCAAGTCTTGATCTCGTCGAAAAATTGCGCCACAAGATCGGTAATGAAAATGTCTGGGTCGGGGCATAGATAACCATTTGATTTCTCTTGCGAATGTGACTCTAGTTTGTTATTATATTTACAACCTAAACAGGCACCTTTATGGAGGGAAATAATATGGATCGTGTGATTCAACGAGCAAAAAATTTGATTTTATCCCCTAAAACCGAGTGGCCCATTATTGCCACTGAAACAACATCTTCCCTGGAAATCCTTAAACAATACCTGGTCTACCTCATCGCAATACCCGCTTTGGCACAATTTTTAAGATCCCTTTTCACGGGCCGGGTTGGATTTTTTAGCGGATTGATATGGGCGATCATTTATTACGTTCTTACCATCCTCGCATTGTATATCATGGCCTATATCGTACACCTTTTGGCTCCGTCCTTTAATGCCATCAAGGATGATCAAGCTGCCTTCAAGTTGGTCGCTTATTCTGCAACCCCCATGTTCATCGCCAGTATTTTTAATATCATTCCTGTGTTGGATTTTTTGGTTATTCTGGGATTTTATGGTGTCTATCTTTTTTATATCGGGCTTTTGGAAATTTTAAATTGCCCGAAAGATAAAGCCCTGATCTACACCATTCTTTCAATTGTGCTCATGATCGCAGTTGGAATTGTATTTTCCTTTCTCTCGATGTTTTTTCTCTGCGCACTTTGATGGAGTTTGTGCTGCTCATAATGGGATGGGTCATCACGCTCTTTATTTCATGGTTGATTGCCCATCGGATTGCAATTCATCTGGATAAAGCCAAAGCCAGCTTTACCTATTTGTTTGTGGCCTTACTCGCGCTTTATTATCTTGTCGATCTGGCATTGGAAAATGAGATCAAAGCGCGATTGCATTATTTTTTATTTTGGTTCTTGCTGATGATCATTGAATTGGTACTGTTTGGTCGAGCTCGTCAAAAGGCAAAGTCTTGAGATCAATTTCCATATTTCGGCAAAGTCAAAAATTCCCTTTTTATTATTCATGCCGTACTGTGGGATCTTGTTATAGGGAAAATGGAGCAAGATACCCTTTTGATGCAAAACAGACGTCTTGTACAACCCGGGAAAGCTGATTGTTCTCTATTGGTATAAAAAACCTTGATGACGTCTCGCTGGGTATAGGTACATCCGTGATGTTCTGACATCTTGCATTCGGTTGTTAATTTTAAATGGTAATTTGATTTATAATGCAAATTGGAATAGAGAGAATTGAAAATTGCTCAATTGTTGTGCATAACCACCAGTAAAAGGAGAAGAGGTATGCGATGGATTGAAATGATTTTTTTATTTTTTTTCTTTTCCGTTTTTACCCTCTATGGTCAAGCGGAAAAAAATTATCTGAATGAGACAAAAGATGTCCGGGATGCCAGGATGGAGTGGTGGCGAGACGCTCGTTTTGGCATGTTTATTCACTGGGGACTCTATGCCGTTCCTGCGGGTGAGTACAAGGGTGAAAAAGTCAAGGGCATCGGTGAATGGATTCAAGCTTCACTCAATATCCCCCGAAACGAGTATGAACAGTTTGCAACACAATTCAATCCTGTCAAATATGACCCGGATGAATGGGCCCGACTGGCAAGTCAAGCTGGCATGAAATATCTGGTCATTACATCCAAACATCATGATGGATTTTGTCTGTGGGATAGCAAGGTAACCGAGTACGATATAGTTGACGCCACCCCCTATGGAAAGGAATTGCTTCCTCCCTTGGTTGAGGCTTGTCGCCGGCATGGAGTAAGGCCTGCCTTTTACTATTCCATTCTCGATTGGCATCATCCTTCGCAGTACGTCGACCCGGATGCCAAAAGTTCGCGTGCCGGTCATGCCAGGAACAAGATATATGAGGAAAAACGTGCTGAATATATCGAGTATATGAAAGCTCAGCTCAAGGAATTGGTTACGCGTTTTGATCCGGCAGTATTATGGTTTGATGGTGAATGGACCCCCTGGTATACCGCCCAGGAGGGGCGTGAATTATACAATTATTTGCGCGATCTCAAGCCTGATCTCATTATCAATAATCGTATTGGTAAAGGCCGACAGGGAATGTCTGGCCTGGACAAGGGAGAAGGTGCTGTAGGTGATTTCGGAACACCTGAGCAAGAGATTCCGGCGACAGGAATGCGTGGCTTTGATTGGGAATCCTGCATGACCATGAATGATACCTGGGGCTTTAAATATTTTGATGGCAACTGGAAGAGTACAGAAAAATTGCTACAAAATCTTATCGACATTGTCTCCAAAGGGGGCAACTACCTGCTTAATGTAGGGCCTACTGCGGAAGGATTGATCCCCCAACCCAGCGTCCATCGTTTGCAAGCCATGGGAGACTGGCTTGACAAATATGGCGAATCGATCTATGAAACCACTGCCAGTCCTTATGAACGACCGGATTGGGGGCGTTATACCGAAAAACCCGGCCGTTTATATGTGCATATCTTTGAATGGCCAGAGAGCAATACACTGCAGATTCCATTGGGTGTCGATAAAATAAAAGAGATTGTTGTGCTCTCGGATTATGATGAACACAAACTGTATTTTAATCAAAGTGATAAAGGAACGCTGATCAAGCTGCCACCAACACCACCTGATGAATTGGCCTCGGTGGTCCTTGTAAAATACAAAGATAACTGAGATTAAGGTCATCCATTCCGGAGCGCTGTCATTAGCGAGAGTTTTCCCTTAGCGTTGCACGCTAGGGGATTTTTTTTGGATTACACAATTTTAAAAGACCGTTACTCATCCAGTCTGGCGATGATTGTCATATTTTGGTGGTTCACAATATTTTTACCTTCAGAGGTATACGAATAGTCAATGCGATTGCGGTAATAATCCGTGATACGGCCGCGTACCATTTTAAGCGTGCTATTCAGGAAGCGATTTTCTTCGTTGAATGATTCGCCCAGAATAGCCACGGCAGCAGGGAGCCATTTACTGGGAAAGAGTTGTGTTTCCTGGCTTTTGTCACGAAAGCGATCCAGTTCTGACTGAATAAAGTCCAAAACTGCTTTCCGGCCTTCCTCTTCGTGGTTGGAAATGTCGTTTTCCCGCATCCAAAGCAAAAGTTTCTCACGGTTTGGTACAATGAGCGCCATGGTATAAGGATTTTGATTGTTATGTAACATCACCTGGTCGATATAGGGTGAAAACGAGACCAGTGCTTCTTCGATGCCTTCCGGGCTGTATTTTTCGCCGTCATTACTGATAAGAAGGCTTTTTACCCGGCCGAGAACGTAGAGAAAGCCGTCTTTGTCTCTGTATCCGATATCGCCGGTATAAAGCCAGCCATCGCGCAGGGTTTCTTTGGTTGCTTTTTCATTTTTCCAATATCCGAGCATTACATTTTCGCCTTTAACGACAATTTCACCTCTGTGACCTGTCGGCACATCATTGCCGGCATCATCAAGGATTCGCACATCCAGATCCCTGACAATTTGACCTGAAGATCCGAGTTTGTGACAGGCGGGTACATTTGCGGATATGATCGGTGCGGCTTCAGTGAGCCCATAGCCCTGCAGCATGGGCATCCCTATGGCGTAAAAGAAGCGTTGCAATTCAATATCGAGCAGGGCTCCTCCGCCGATAAAGAATTCAAGCTTGCCACCGAATCCCTCGCGTATTTTTGAAAACAGGATACGGTCATAAAGAGCCACCATCGGTCGTGCCCAACCCCGACCGCCTTTGCCTTTATTATTTCCTTCGCGATAATAAAAAGTCGCGAGTTTAAGGGCTCGGTTGAATAATTTTTCCACTTTTGGGCCTTTTTGACGAAGACCTTTTTCGATATTTTTACGAAAATTTTCTGCCAAAGCGGGAACGCTTAATAAAAACGATGGTTTTATCTCTTTAATATTTTTAGGGATGTTTCGCAGGGTTTCCAAAGGTGTGTCGCCGAGTTCCACAGAAGCCATACTGGCCCCATTTTTCATCAACGTATATATTCCTGCAGTATGGGCAAAAGAATGATCCCAGGGTAGGATCAACAGGGATACATATTTTTCAGGTATGGGTAATAAGGTTGAGGCTTGTTCTACATTAGCTGTATAGTTGCGGTGGGAGAGAATAATCCCCTTGGGATCAGCTGTGGTGCCAGAAGTATAGCAGATATTTGC
>CAYNUX010000022.1:0-20691 GCA_964400115.1 uncultured Cytophagia bacterium | reverse complement strand
CAAAACCAGGAGCAACGCTCTGCTCCCGGTTTTGTCCGCTGGAAAACCTTGCTCCATTCCGTTTTTTTATTGATTTTCTTGCCCATTTAGCCTATAATATGGCACCCTTTTCTTTTCTTGCAGTTATTATCTATAGGCATGCGGAGTCTTTATGATTTATGAAACAGATTTTCTTATTATTGGAAGTGGTATGGCTGGCCTGACCAACGCCTTAAAATTAGCCGGATATGGTACGGTTGCAATCATAACCAAAAAAGAACGTGCCGAAAGCAATACCAATTATGCGCAAGGAGGCATCGCTGCTGTCTTTGATCCCAAAGATTCCTATGATAATCATATCAAAGATACATTGGACGCCGGTGCCGGACTTTGTGATGAAAATGCTGTGAGATTGATTGTAGAAAAGGGTCCGGATCTTGTGCAAGAACTCGATAAGATTGGCGTGAATTTTACACGAACAGCGCAAGGTACGTTTGATCTCGGACGGGAAGGCGGGCACCGGTTGCATCGCATTGTACATGTCAAGGATCATACGGGGCGCGATGTTGAAGCCGCCTTATTAAATGCTGTCAAGGTTTCACCTAATATTAAAGTTTTTGAGAATCATGTCGCAATAGACTTGATAACAGAACACCATATTATCGGGCCTGCTCCCAGAGAACCTCATCTTCATTGTTGGGGGGCATACGCTTTAGACGCAGAAAATGAGCTGGTAAAACGTTTTTTAGCCAAAGCCACAATCATCTCTTCTGGTGGCTGCGGACAGGTCTATCTTCACAGCACTAATCCCAAAATCGCAACTGGAGACGGAGTGGCAATGTGCTATCGGGCAGGAGCTGCTATTGCCAATATGGAGTTTATGCAATTTCATCCAACAACTCTTTATCATCCTCTTGCGGATTCTTTTTTAATTTCCGAAGCAGTAAGAGGATTCGGCGGCAAGTTGGTCACCAAGAATGAAGAACCCTTTATGGAAAGATATCATCCTATGGGCCCTCTTGCCCCGCGAGATATCGTAGCTAGGGCGATAGATACAGAAATGAAAAAAAGCGGTGACCCTTGTGTCTATCTCGATATCACTCATAAAGATCCCGACGAGATAAAGAACCGGTTTCCGCATATTTATGAAAATTGTTACAGATACAAAATCGACATAACGAATGAACTCATTCCGGTGGTTCCCGCGGCTCATTATTCTTGTGGGGGAGTGGTTACTGATTTGAATGGAGCCACGAACATCGACGGTCTCTTTGCATGTGGCGAAGTCGCATATACCGGGGTTCATGGAGCTAACCGTCTTGCCTCAAACAGTCTGCTCGAAGCAGTGGTGTTTGGCCGCCAGGCGAGCCTAAAGGCCGTTGAATTTGTAAAAAGCCGCAAACAGATAATTCCCAATATTCCACCCTGGGACGATAGCGGAACATTCAATAGTGAAGAGTGGGTACTCATTTCTCATGATCTGATGGAAGTGAAAAATTTAATGTGGGATTATGTTGGAATTGTCCGTTCAAACCTACGACTGGAAAGGGCCTTGAGCCGTATACGCCTGATCAGGCAAGAAGTTGAAAATTTTTATCGACGCACACGGGTAACTGAAGAATTAATAGAATTACGCAATCTCTCTTTATTAGCACAACTCATTGTTACTTCAGCGCTTTTGAGACGTGAGAGCAGGGGCTTGCATTATACTACGGATTACCCAAAATCAGATGATCAGAATTTCAAGCATGCTACTGTGTTGCAACAAAAAACTTTGCAATAAATTCTATACAGGAGGTTCAGTGGGTAGCCGGCTATTTGTTGTCACCCTATTGACGCTTTTAATGTTTCTTGTGATGGACTGGTTCAGTCGCTGGTACAATTCTTTTCTCAACAAAAGACATGGCTCTGAAGAATTGCGCGTTAATATAAACCGAGTCATGTGGATTTTACTCGCCCTGGTCTTTTGGTACTCGTTGATTCAACGCGGGTTACCAGCTGTATTTGATATCACTTATTTCAGTTATGCACTATTCATGTATGCTTTGTTCAGATTCTTTAGAACTTTTTACCGTAAACAGTGAATATTTGATTTTGCGCTTGCTTCCTTGCAGTTCCATTTTTATATTGACTAAATATCAACGGTGCACAAGGGGAAGCAGTCATGATCATCTCCAATGTTCAGATAAGGGCGTTTAAATCTATTTACGATTTGAAAATACCTCTCGATCCGCGCAATAATGTCCTGATTGGGGCGAATGAAAGTGGCAAGACCAATGTCTTGCAATCGTTTTTACATTTCCGACCTGACTTTGGCTTTGATTCCAGCTTTACCTGCCAATACTCTAACCATTATTACATGGGCAAAACTCCTGAAATCACTATAGAGTTTAGTCAAATGAGCAAAGAAAACCGGCGCAACCTGACACGCATTTCTGAGATTTTCAAAGATGTTGAATCTTTTCAAGTGCGGAGGGACGGCCCGAATCAAAGCGATTATCATGTTCTTGTCGGCGATTCAGAAGTGGACTCTATCGACGTTGGCAAACTGGTTTCAGGCCTGCCCAAATTTCTATATTTCAGTGATATTCCCTTGCTGAAAAACAGAGTCGACTATGAACATCTGATTTCAAATGATCCTGATTACAGTACGGAACGTAACTTGCTCAAAATCGGAGCTATAGATGATTTTGATATTTTGTTCGAAGATAGCACCCGGGGACGCCGGGCCGGAGAAGAGGCCAGCAGAATCATTACTGAACAGATACGCCGAGCCTGGTCTCAAGAACCATCTATAGAAATTCGTCTGAATGTCAATGGAAAAATCCTTTATATCGATTTCTCTGACAATACCACGGTTTTTGATACTCCTGAATCCCGAAGTATGGGGTTTAGGTGGTATCTGTCTTTTTATGTAAACTTTGTCGCCCAAACATTTGAAGCCCGTGCTAATGAATATGTGTTTTTGATCGACGAGCCCGGCATACATCTTCATCCCGGAGGCCAAAAAGACCTTGTCAAGGTCCTCGAAGATCTTTCATTGAAAAATCAGGTACTTTACACGACTCATTCTCCCTTTATGATTAACCGTGAACATCCTGAACGGGTTTATCTCGTTATCAAAGATACTAATGGAACCAAGGTAGATACGGCTGCTTATCGAGAGAACTGGAAGCCCTTACGCAGCCAAATCGATATCATGCCCGGGGATCTGTTCTTTTTTACCAATCCTGTTGTTTTCGCCAATGCGCCATCCAAAAAGAAATTCAATTTGATGTCAAAATTGAAAAATGGTGACTAGGATGACCGGATTGCCAGGAGTGAAAATCGGGCATGCACAGAATACCGATGCCCGTACTGGCTGTACCGTTATTCTTCCAGAGACTGAAGCTCTGGCAGGCGTAGATGTACGCGGGTCTGCTCCGGGAACACGAGAAATCGAGTGCATAAAGCCGGTAAGATTGATTCAGAAAATTCATGGTCTTGTTTTGAGCGGGGGAAGTGCCTTTGGATTATCGGCAGCCTCTGGGGTGCAACGGTGGCTCGAAGAGCAGCAGCGAGGATTTGATGTTACCATCGCTCGTGTACCTATTGTGCCTGCAGCAGTGATCTTTGATCTCGCGATGGGAGATCCCCATATAAGACCCGATGAAAACATGGGGCTTCAGGCCTGTGAAAATGCTCAAACAGAATCTCCTTCCGGAAGAATTGGGGCGGGATGCGGTGCCACCACCGGTAAAGTCTTTGGTCTTGAGAATGCTCTTCAGGGTGGCCTGGGTGTCAGGTCTGTGACTTTGAAAAATGGCGT
This sequence comes from uncultured Cytophagia bacterium, assembly GCA_964400115.1. Classification (GTDB taxonomy): domain Bacteria; phylum Zhuqueibacterota; class Zhuqueibacteria; order Residuimicrobiales; family Oceaniaggregativiventaceae; genus Oceaniaggregativivens. The sequence goes on along the minus strand of CAYNUX010000022.1, from coordinate 16,904 downwards.
CACAGTCGGGGCTTTGACCGTTGTGAATGCCCTGGGTTATATTGTCAATACCGAAAACGAGACAATCCTTCCTCATAGCCCCTTTCCTGGCTTGACGCATCGCCAAGATATCATCGACCAAATGTCTGACCGTAAAAAAGTCGCCGCTTTTGGCCACAATACGACCCTGACGGTTATTGTCACGGATGCCTGTTTGAATCGAGAACAGGCAACAAAAGTGGCCCAAATGGCACATGATGGTATGGCCAGGGCCATTTGTCCCGCTCACACCATGATGGACGGCGATATCGCATTTGTACTTTCAACCGGCACCCAAAAATGTGATCTGGATCTTGTTGGCACAATAGCCGCAGATATGGTTGCCAAAAGTATAATCAATGCAGTATCCAAAGACCTGGAATAGCCGGTGTCTTGCTGCTAATCCTGCTGCGTAAACAAATGAGCAAATACTTTGGCATCCTGCAGCGTATTGCTGATCAGAGATAATTCATTGGGCATATGGCCTGTATCGACAATGGTCGACCATACGGCAGTTGCAAGTCCTTCCTCCCTGAAAAATGATGCCACAGTTCCACCCCCTATGCCGACCAGGCGTGCCTCTTTGCCGATTACGGCTGTAATTGCTTTGGATAAACGCTGTACAACTGCGGTATCCTTGCCTGTCGGGGGGGCAGCAGTCACCTTTTGTGGAAAACTTTTTTCGACTTGCACATTGAATCTTTGCTCTATATCAAAAATTATCTTGTCAATGGCAGCAATGACCTCATCCAGAGAATAGTTGGGTAATATACGACAATCGAGGTAAAAAACATCTGAGGCAGGGATAGTATTAATGTTTGGTACATTCGACTCTTTACGAGTGGGCTCAAAGGTACTCACAGGCGGATCGAACAACTCTTCCCGAAGATTAAAAATATCATGCAATTTTTCCAATTCTACGGTCAGATGAGCTGCAGCGCGATGGGCGTTTATCCCCATATCAGGAGTTGAGGCATGACATTGTTTGCCAGAAATTTTGAATCTAGTCCACAAAATACTTTTTTCCGCGATTTCAATACATACTCCCTCATTGTCTCCGGCGTCAGGAACAATAATCAGATCGTCATCACTGAATTGGTTTCGATGATTTTGCATTAAATATTGGAGCCCGTGTTTAGACCCATTCTCTTCATCGGCAACGATAGCCAGACCAATCGGAAGGTGGGGCACAGTATTGTTTTCGCGTAGCGCCTTGACAGCCAACAATGCTGAAATTAATCCTTGATGGTTATCTTCGACCCCCCTGCCGTATAACTCGTCTCCTTTTACCTCCAATTCAAACGGATCGCTGTCCCATAAGGAAATATCCCCAGCAGGCACAACATCGAGATGGGCCATGATCCAGATAACAGGTCCTTGCTGTTCACCGGGGATTCGAGCGATGATATTGGGTCTGTCTCCTCTGGGAACTCTGTCATCCGGTGATGGCAGAATTTGAATGTCTGTAATTGACAATTCCTTGAGCAACGTTATCACAAATTCTGCTTTTTCCCACTCTCCATTCCCATCTGCTTCTGGTGCCAATGCCGGACTATTGACAAGTTTTCGCTGCCATTCAATGCAAAGCTTTGCATAGTTTTCTATGGAATTGTTGATTTCTTTGGTCATTGGATTCCCCGATATTTTGGATACTCGGTTAGACAGGTTGATTTGTTTTTTGGTACTGTTTGTTAACCTAACAAATAATATTTTCCTTCTATGCCCTCATTGAAAAGCAGATCCAGAGCAGAGAGGTTTTCAATGAACTCGCCAAATGGCTGAAAGTAGGGCTCATATTGCGCATGATGGCTCTTTATCTTAAATCCTGCCTGCTCAATGCTTTTACTATCGATCAAATGCTTTTCATGCTCTGCGACGAGATAAGTGTTGCAATTCGTTTCTTTTAGCCATGCACATACCCGAAGTGATCGATCCTTTACCTGTGACAGCCGGCTTGCTTTGATTATATTGTCTGAGAATTGTAGTTTGTTGAGGATAAATTGTGTCGTACTGTGAATGAGGGGTTCCAGTTGAATCCACTCTTGTTCAAGGATTCGGGCCCAGGGTTCGATATAATATTCAAAAAAGGGTGTTTTTTTATAGCTGCTGGCAAGGGTTAACAGATGTTTTTGTTGCCAATTTTGTCTGATATCTATTGTCGTTTCTCTGATAGGCTGAGAAACACGTCCTGTAGATCTAGCCGGAATGGTCAGCCAGGATTTCCCCTGATCTGTTTTCACTGCCATACGATTGATTGAACTTTGTTTCTTGAAAATGAATGTATCAGCCCACACAATAGTATCGGCAACCAAAAGCCTGGAGCATGTCTCCAAATCCGGACAATAAGCAGGCTCTAGCACGGTGAGAATCATAAAGTCAATGCACTTTTTATTTGATGGTATAGAGTCAACAATTTCTTTGCTTCTATGCTCCAGTTATAGTGTTTTTGCACGTATTGATATCCCTGCATCGCGTATTGCTTGTAGAGGTCCGGGTTGGATAAAAGAATTCGTATGGCATCTGCATGTGCTTTGACCTGATCAGCCTGCACAGTCATACCGGCACCGGATTTGTCGATGATATGCTTTAGACTCGGCAGATCGCTGGCAACAATGGGGATCTTGCAGGCCATATATTCGAAAACTTTGTTGGGCGAGATCATCTTGAGCATCTGCTGATGAGGTTGCCAGGGGATAAGACCAATCAAGGATGTCGTGACGTATTCGGGCACTTTTTCATGTGGAACCAGGTGAATATATTCTATAACATCATTCATTCCTCTTTGGTTGACATACGCTTTTGTCTCTGCTTCTACCTTGGGTTCATTAAAGGGTCCCAGACATAACAATTTAATATGCGGATGGGTTTGATAAAGATCTGCCATGACATCGACAAGTGTTCTGGCTCCTCGCGCAATGGATTGGCCTCCGAGATAGATCAATCTATTTTGGGGCGGGGCCTTGATGCGAAGAGCCTCTTGAAAGATTTCCAGCCGGGGGACATTTCTCACCAGCAGCGTATCACATCCTGCTCTGTCAAAACGGGCTTGTTGATCCGCAACAACACAGATCACTTTGTCGAGCCGTTTTGCCAGAGCGGGTTCGCCTTTGGAAATGAGTTTGGCCAGTATGGGTTTTACCCAGTCCGGATACCATACCCTCTCATAAGCTGTTTCAGGATAATTTTCGTGGCAATCATAAATGACAGCACGGCCTGTGATCATTTTTAAAAGAAAACCGAGCGGCAAACACTCTAAATCATGAAAGTGATAGACATTCGCTTTTTCACGAAAACAATAATATCCAAAACGAAAAACACTCAAGAGTCTAAAGAAACGATTTTGAGGTCGTGTAATCGTCCTGATATTAATACCGTGTATGGTTTTGTTCTCATCACCGTGAGCGAAAAGTGTTACATCATATCCTGCCTGTGCAAGCGTACGCGCCTCGCGATGAAACACTCGTACATCGAACGGTCGATGCACGGTGGTGAAAATACAGACTTTCATAATAGAACCATTGAAATAAGAGGGTAAGAGACCTCACCCTCATGAGAAATTAGCGATCCAACACCATGGTCAATCCGATGCGTCCTCTTTCCTTATCAATAGATGTGACTTTTACATCCACAATATCGCCAACTTTTACGACCTCAAGAGGATGTTTGATATATTTTTTACTGACCTGGCTGATGTGAACCAGACCGTCTTGTTTTACCCCAATATCCACAAAGACACCAAAATCGACTACATTTCTGACGGTGCCTTTAAGAACCATATCCACTCCCAGATCATCGATAGAAAGCACGTCGTTTCGCAAGATAGGTTTTGGCATTTCATCTCGGGGATCGCGTCCCGGTTTTTCCAGACTCGCGATGATATCCTCGAGTGTTTCGATTCCACATTCACATATCTCTGCCAATTCGGGTAGCTTTTTCTCGCTGTGCTGCAATTTCAATCGCACCAGCGCACCATTCTCTCTCACATCGTCGGGTCTTAGACCCAACTCTTGCAACAGGCGTGTAGCCGAATTGTATGATTCCGGATGAACGGCCGTGGAATCGAAAAAGATATCACAATCAGAGATTCGTAAAAAACCGGCACTTTGAGTAAAGGCATTGTCACCAAGCCCTTTAACCTCTTTGAGTTCTTTGCGTTTGGATATCCGGCCTTTTTCCTCACGATATTTTACAATATTCTCTGCAACCCGGCTATTGACGCCGGCGATATAGCGTAAAAGAGAAGAACTGGCCGTATTGACATCCACACCGACCAGATTCACTGCCGATTCCACCACATTGTCAAGAGCATCGGCGAGTTTGATTTGATCCACATCATGTTGGTAGAGACCAACGCCAATGGATTTTGGATCGATTTTTACCAATTCCGACAGAGGATCCAACAATCGCCGGGCAATGGAAATATTGCCACGCATAGAAGCTTCGAGTTCAGGAAATTCTTTTTTAGCCACAGGTGAGGCAGAATAGACTGACGCACCGGCTTCATTGACAATAGTATAAAAGATCGGTTTGTCGAGCTCTGAAATCAGCTCTGCGACCAGTTTTTCGGTTTCCCGGCTGGCAGTACCATTGCCGATGGCGACAATATGTATGTCGTGCTTTAAGATAAAATCCTGAATAATCTCTTTAGCTTCAAGCCAACGGCCTTGCGGGGGGTGTGGATAAATCGTCGATCCGTCCAGATATCGTCCTGTTCTGTCAATGGCTGCCACCTTGCAGCCGCTACGAAATCCCGGGTCGATACCGAGAATATTCTTGTTACGCAGGGGCGGAGACATGAGCAGAGCGCGCAGGTTCTGTGCAAAGACCTGAATAGCATGTTCGTCTGCCCTGTCTGTCAGCAATCCTCTGGTCTCCCGATCAATGGCAGGGGAAATGAGGCGGTGAAAAGCGTCTGCGATGGCTTTTTTCAGTTCGTCGGTAAAAATAGATTTAATGTTCGTAATATAATCTTTTTCAATGGCTGCGATATTGCTTTCCAGGGGCACATCGATCCAGACTTTGAGAAAATTTTCCCGTTCACCCCGATTGATTGCAAGAATGCGATGCGGAGGTACGGTCTTTACCGGCTCTGAAAATTCCTTGTAAATTTCATAGTCCTGACAATTTTCAGTATCTTTGGCTTCGGAATTCAGACAACCCTTTTCTTGAAACAATCCACGAATGATTTTACGAATTTCTGCATTCTCAGAGACCACTTCAGCCACTATATCTCTGGCTCCTCCGAGTGCCTGATCCGCTGTCAGCACTTCTTTTTCCTCGTCAATGTATTCCGAGGCATATTCCAGTGGATTGCCTTCCATTATTTCCTGTTTCAGGATCATTTCTGCCAGTGGTTCAAGACCTTTTTCTTTGGCAATAGTGGCACGGGTGCGGCGTTTAGGCTTGTAGGGCAAATAAAGATCTTCGACCTCTTGGAGCTTTGTCGCTTTCCTGATCTTTTCTTCCAGCTCTGGCGTCAATTTACCCTGTTCTTCGATACTTTTCAGAACCGTTTGTTTTCGTTCTCCCAGGTGGCGAAGATATTTAATGCGATCACCTATTGTGCGAATTTGTTCTTCATCCAGACTGCCGGTAACCTCTTTGCGATAGCGTGCGATAAATGGCACTGTGTTGTCACTATCTAGCAGTTCGATGGTGCTTTTGACCTGGTTCCATCGCAGATCTGTCTCTTCTGCGATCATTGTAATCATCTGAGACTCTTCCACTGTGCGTCCTCATTAAAATATTCCGGTTCATGTGTTCTGTAAGCAACTAGTAATATAAAACGCACGGGATTGAAAATCAAGCCTTTTGAAAAAAGTTGAAAGAACACATTTTTCATTGTATATTAGGATCGGATACCAAAAAGCCAGCTTTTTCTTTTTAATGTTAGTTTGTAAAGGTCTGATATGAACAAATTGCGCAAATGCTATCAAATTGTCACTGTTTCGCTTTTTAGCCTGCTTTTCTCCTGCCAGCAAACCGTAGATCTGGTTATAATAAATGCCAAAGTCTGGACCGGGGATCTGGATAATCCTCTGGCAGAACTGGTTGCTATCAACGGAAATCGTATCGCCTTTGTGGGCTGGCAAAATGATTTGCCAGCAGAACTGGGTGAACACACCACTGTTATCGATGCCCGTGGTCGCCTCGTCATAGCCGGATTCAACGATGCACATTTGCATTTTTTGAGCGGCGGATTATCTCTTTTGCAGGTCAATTTGGCTGGATGCAAGACCAGAGAGTGCATACAGCATAGAATTAAAGAAAAAACGATTCAACTTCCATCGGGTGCCTGGGTCACTGGCAGAGGTTGGGATCACACTCTGTTTAACCGGGGCGAATGGCCAACCAAAACCCTTCTGGATGCGGTTGCTCCACATCATCCGGTATTTGTCCGTCGTATCGACGGCCATGTTGGATGGGCTAATTCTCTGGCCATCGTGAAAGCCGGAATCGATGCACGAACAGCAGTACCCGATGGAGGCGAAATGGTTGTCGATGCTCAAACCGGCCAACCCACGGGTATTTTTAAAGAATCAGCCATGTCCCTGATATCCAAAGCTATCCCTGACCCCAGTGACTCGCTAAAACTCGCAGCCCTGCGACTGGCGCATGATTATGCTGTACAGCGAGGAGTGACCTCGATTCAGGATCAATCCGGTATGTCTAGCATGGCATTATATCGCAAACTTTTAGATCAGAATGATTTTCATATACGTGTGAGTGAATGGCTCGATTTTGATTTAACCCGGTACCCCGACTCACTGATGCGGGTTGCGGATCGTTTAGAAAAAATATCGGTACCCTTGAAACTGGAAACCGGAATGCTTAAGGGATTTGTGGATGGCACTCTGGGTTCCCGTACTGCATATTTTTTCGATCCATATAGCGATGATCCAACAACCGTTGGTTTACCACAATATACTGTTCGTGAATTGAATCGTATGGTTTGCGTTGCAGAAAGTTTGAAACTACAGGTGGGGCTGCACAGTATCGGAGCCAAGGCAAACTGGATGGCCCTTAATGCTTATGATTTGGCACAACAGATGTTCGGATCCCGTGATAGCCGACACCGTCTTGAACATGCTCAAGTATTACGACTCGAGGATATTCCGCGAATGAAAGCGCTCGGTGTGATGGCTTCGATGCAACCCACACATTGTACATCCGATTTGAGATGGGCAGAACAGCGTATAGGTCACGAACGCAGCAAAGGTGCATATGCCTGGCAAACGTTGCAAAATGCAGGCGTGGGTCTTGCCTTTGGCACAGATTGGCCGGTGGAACCACTGGATCCCATGCGTGGAATATATTCTGCGGTAACCCGAAAAAACATAGAATCAGGGGAACCGATAAATGGTTGGTTTCCCGAGGAAAGTCTCTCTGTGCGCGATGCGGTACGTGCCTATACCCTGGGTGCAGCGTATACCGAGTTTAAAGAACAGGAAAAGGGAACGTTAACCCAGGGCAAGCTTGCGGATATGATTATGCTTTCAGATGATATCTTGAAAATCCGGCCGGAAGAAATTTTGAACACCCGCGTATTGATGACCATCATCGATGGCCGGATTATTTATCAGCAGGAAGAGCCGAACTAGATCCTTTCCAACAAGGCAACAGCTTCAACGTGAGCGGTATGGGGAAACATGTCCACAGGCCGGATTCGTGTCAGGGTGTACTGCTCCTGGCATAAAAGTGCCAAGTCTCGCGCCAAAGTCGTCGGATTACAGGAGACGTGCACAATTCGAGTGGGGGCCAGAGCCAGAATCGCTTGCACGGTTTTCGGATGCATGCCACTTCGGGGGGGATCGATGATCATGACATCGGGCTTGCCATATTGTTCGATGACTTTTGTGGTATCGCTCAAGAGATCGCGCAGGTCGCCGGCTAGAAATTCACAGTTGTGAATGTCATTGTGCTGGCTGTTGCGTTTTGCATCTTGTACTGCCTGCTCAACCGCTTCAAAACCGATCACTTTTTTGGCTTTACCACTCACATACAAAGAGATGCTGCCCGCACCGCAATAGAGGTCATAGACATTATCCTGATCGTTTAATGCTGCATATTCCAATACAAGATCGTACAAGCGTTCCGCTTGCTTGGTATTGGTCTGGAAAAAAGAATTGCTGGATATCTCATAGGTCAGATCATCCAGCTTTTCCAGGATCGTTGAATTTCCGGCCAACAGATATTCTTCTTCGCTAAAAGCGACAGATGCCCAGCTTTGGGTGGTGCTATTGATCAGGCTCGTGATTTGAGGAATACGGTCTAACATCAGTCGTCTGTAGGTTTTTGCAATACCGGCATCATGATTACGAGTCACCAAATTGACCATCAGATCTGAGGTATTTTTACAATGACGAATAATAAGAAATCGGTAAAATCCGGAATGATCTTGCGTGCTATAGGCCGGCAACCCGCTTTCCAGAGCGAATTGCCGCGTGATTTCGACAATATCGTTGGTGATTGGCGCTAATAATTTGCAATCATGAACATCGATGACTTTATCGTAAAATCCTTTGGCGTGCAAGCCCAAAAAGAGCCCATTGTTCTGTAATCCCTGGACTCCTGATTCGATTTCTTGTGGAGAAAGCCAGCGTTTTCTGGAAAATGAAAACTCCATCTTGTTGCGATAGTAAAATTCGTCAGGAGATGGCAGGATCGGTTCTGTGATAAAATTTTCCAGTTTGCCCAGGCGGTGCAAGGCATCGGTGACCTGTCGTTCTTTGGCTGCTATCTGTTCATCATAGACCATATGCTGGAGCGAACATCCGCCACAGGCGCCAAAATGCACGCACTCGGGTTCCTGTTCCAGAGGAGAGGGATCCAAAACTCTGAGGATGCGGGCTTGAGCATGCTTTTTCTTTTTTTTCTGGATCCGCACCTGAACAGTCTGGCCGGGGATTGCACGGTCAACAAATATGACAAAGTCATCGACACGCGCGATACCCTGAGCACCAAATGCCAGATCCTCGATCTTTACAACAATTTCTTTGCCTTTTTTCAAGCCGGCTGTCATAAACTTTTACTTGAATTTAAATCCTAGTCGATCCTGCGAGCGCCTATAAAAATATCCCGGTATGGAGATTTACGCAGGTTGGCCAGGGTAACGCCTTTGCTAACTGAAGCATGCAGGAAATAGTCTTCCGCTATATAAAGACCCACATGATCCGGTTCCCGGGATCGACGATTTTTAAAATTAAAAAAGACCAGGTCGCCGAACTCGAGATTAGAAATATGAACACGTCGTCCCATTTGGAACAATTTTTTTGTGCTATGAGGAAGTTCTTTATCCCGTGCCCGTTTGTAAATACTGGCCACGAGTCCGGAGCAATCGGTTCCCTTGGGTGAGGCTCCGCCCCACACATAGGGCGCACCAAAGAAGCGCTGGATCTCTGGTTTGAATTTTTCGAGCAGATCCGGGTTTTCGATGAGATCCTGCTGGCTGAGCTCCTGTGTGTCCTCTGTGCCTCGTTCCGGATTGTGAAAAACCAAGGTATCCGATTCTGCACGAGTCTCGTTTTGCTCTTTCTGTACATCTTTATCGCGCCAATTGTGATATTGAGGATCAGGACGCATGGCACAAGCAAGATAAATGGAAATGAACAGCAGGGTTAACAAGATTTGTATTTGGAATTTAACCATAAAAATCCGTCTTTTAAATTGGTTCAAAAATAATGAAAACCGAACAAAGGTCCAAGCACAATCTCGACGGGATGCGCCTCGTGCTGCAATTGATTTTGCTTGACTTTGGCGACTAAACACAATAACTTTTATTGAATTTAATGAATCGGTGTGTATGAAACTCGACTCGTATAGTTTTAGGATTGCAATTCTTTTTGCTACTGTTCTGGTGATTATTGTCGCTGGTAAAAAATACTATAATGGCGGCTCGATCCTGGAGCCTACCCAGACGATTTACGATACAGACCCTGAATGCAATCGATACATCAAAGCAGATTTGAGGTCCGAGCAGCTGCAAAGACTGGATAAAATCCTGCTCAAAGAAAAACGCAATCATGGTGAACGTCTGCCCATGTCAGAGGTGCAAGCCATGGCTGGTTATGATCAAACGATTGCCGATGCCTATGTTCGGTGGCGAAAATGTGTCGATATGATGCGTGGCTCTAATCATGTGGTCTATCCTGACGAACGGCCCGGATATTGACCTGATTTCCCTGCAGTGAGTAGCACCCCTTTAAATCCTATCCTAAATATTTGCTTTTTTAATCCTTGGCATTTTAATTGCATTTGAAACAAAATACGATATTATGCGATTAATGGATTGTGTGATGCGTGCTAACTATTGAAAATTTATGGTTTTGTTTCCCTAGTACTTTTTGATGATTTTTAGCGCATTAAAAATGTCCCTTTTACGTCTCATCTAAACAGGAGGCACTTATGAACCGTCTCTTGACAGCACTGTTTTTTTTTCTGGTCTGTCCGGCGGTGCCTTTTGCACAATCAGAACCTCCCCACTGGCAAATAAAGCTATTATTTTCATTTGGCCAGAGTGGCGAGGAACCCGGTCAGTTTCATCAACCTCTGGGTATTACTGCTGCTACCACCCAGGCCATCTATGTTGCGGATACCGGTAATCATCGTATCCAGAAATTTGACAAGAACGGAAAATTGCTGCGGTTTATGGGTGGATTTGGTTTTTCATCCGGACAATTTCAGCGACCTATGGATTTGCACACCCTGAACGGACTCTCTATATATGTGGCTGATTTTGAAAACAATCGTATCGAACAATATGATAAAGACCTGAACCGGATCACTTCGATCGTACCGCAAGATGAATGGGATGAACGCTTTCAATTCATGTTCCCCAGTTCTCTGGCGATGAGTCTTTATGGTGAATTGTTTATCCTGGATAATGAACAAAAAACGATTATAAAATTAAACTCTCAATTCGAGCCGGTACTTGCATTTGGCGGATATGATTGGGGCGAGGGTGAACTGGTCGAGCCCATGCAACTTTGTGTTGCAAGTGATGAAAGAGTCTATGTTACCGATGCCGGAAGGGGTTGTGTTCAGGTTTTTGATTATTTTAGCAACCATATTCAATGTCTCGGCAAGTCGATTTTACAAAAACCTTTTGGCATTGCACGCCACAGCAGCGGATTGCTCATTGTCAGCGATCAGGCAACCAATTCTTTGATCGGTTTTCAAGGAGATAAAGTCTTCAGTATGGGCAGCAAAGGGAAAAAAATGGGTGCCTTTGACCATATTGGGGATATAGCTATTATTGAGAATCGTATCTATGTTGTGGATACCGATAACAATCGAATACAGGTGTTCGAGTTGACAAAGAGAGCCAAAAACCGATAATTTACATGAAACGACTCTATTTTTTGACAATTATCATTTTGACGATTTTTCATGCCTTTGCCTGGTCACAACGTGTCAAACTCGAAGGACTGCAACTCTATGAAAAAGATTTGGTGATCCTGGGAGAGGACCGCAAAGGTCCCTATTTTTTACCTGACAGCCTCATTGTGCAAAATTCCGAGACGGTTTGGATTCAGGGAAGTCGATTGGAAACAGATCATTATCGCCTGGACTATTTAAAAGGTGAAATCCGCTTTCAGGAGTTGGTGCCCGAAGGAATTGAGATTCGAATTCACTATCGGATTGTGCCCGTTCAATTGGAAAAGCATTTTACACGGAATAAATTGTTCAAACGGGTGCCTGGAGCACAAACAGGAAGCGGAGAACCGATCAACCTCCGTCGTCAAAATGAGGAGGAAATAGATTATGCATCTCAATTGAACAAGAGTGGAAGTATCACCCGTGGAATATCTGTCGGGTCAAATCGGGGCCTGAAAGTCAATTCCAGTTTGAATATCAATGTCAGCGGAAAGGTCGCTGATGACGTGGAGGTCTTGGCTGCACTCACTGATCAAAATACACCCATTCAACCAGAGGGTACGACCCAGACCCTGCAAGAAATTGACAAGGTTTTTGTAAAGATCAATGCTCCTAACATGTCTGCGACCCTGGGTGATTACCATTTGACCATTCAGGAGAGCGAATTCGCGCGCTATTCGCGCAAGCTGCAGGGAGCAATGGGGGAAGCGCATACCCAAAACTGGGATGTTATGGTCTCGGGAGCGGTGACGCGGGGGAAATATCTCTCTCAGCAAATCCCGGGCCGCGAAGGATTCCAGGGGCCTTATCAGCTCAAAGGAGAACGGGGACAAATTGATATTATTGTTCTTGCAGGTACCGAACGGGTCTATATCGATGGACAAACCATGGTTCGGGGTGAATCCAATGATTATATCATCGACTATGCAGCTGCACAAATCACCTTCACTCGCCGGCGATTGATCACCAGCGACTCTCGTATTGTTGTGGATTTTCAATACTCGGATGAAAAATTCAAAAGAAACCTCTATAGCGCCAGAGGAGAATCGCGTTTGTGGGATGATCGCTTAAAATTTTCGACCACTCTGCTGCGTGAAGCGGATGATAAGAGCAATCCGCTCGATTTCGTACTGACCGATGAGGTCTCTGGTATCCTCAACAATGCCGGCGATGATCCTGCTGCTGCGCTTATTGATGCCTCTGAATTTGTCGGGGAAGGAAATGGACGATATATTCGCGATCCAGATGGACACTTTAGTTTTGTAGGTGTCGATTCCGGTGATTATCAGGTATCATTTTCGGATGTCGGCACGGGCAATGGCAGCTATCGTTATAAGGGAGGTGGCCAATACGAATATGTGGGAGAAAACCAGGATCGATACGCGCCGGTCACGCTGCTCTCGACGGCCAAAAGTCACTCTGTCGTCGATTTTGGTCTGGAATTCACACCCTCTTCTTTTATCTCTGTGAATGGCGAAATGGCGATCAGTAGTTTTGATCAAAACACCTATTCCGGGTTAGATGATAATGATAACAGCGGCCTGGCGCAGAATTGGCAAATCGCTCTGACACCCGACTCTATGTCTTTTGCCGGTATGCATCTGGGAAGTTTGGAACTGACGGGCCGATTGCGCCATATCCAAAACCGGTTTCGTGATATCGATCGATCTACTCAGGTGGAATACAACCGGCGCTGGGATCTCTCGGAAAATCTCGACCGGGGTGAGAATGTCCAGGAATGGTCCCTGCGATACCAACCGATTCAGGGATGGTCTATGGGTAGCGAATATGGCAAAATCGAAAAAGGTAAACTGTTTAATTCCAATCGCCTCTCGTTTTTCAGCCAGTTGGCGAGGCGGAATCTTCCGCAATATCGATATCAGTGGGAGCACATCAATAAAGATGATCAAAATCAGCAACGTCTGGGCGACTGGACCCGTCAAAGGGGATCCGCTCATTCCCAAATCGGGTTCTTTAAACCTTTTTTCGAGTATGAGGGAGAAGTAAAAAAAGAAAATTGGGCCGATTCATTGCATACGGGATTCAAATTTGACGACTTTAGTGGTGGACTCGAATATGGATCCGGTAAACGAGTCAGTGGTTCCGCCAGTGTATCCTGGCGTCGGGATGACGACTATACCGGCTTTGAATTGTTTACCCGTCGTTCCGATGCTCTCACACAAAATATTTTGATGCAGTTTCAAAGACTCGGAGCATTTTCAGGCACCATGGCCTTTACACACCGGGAAAGATCATATGCCGATGATCAGATCCCTGACAAACGCACGGATTTGGCAGAAATGCGTATCAATTTTACCCCCTGGCAACGGGCGGTGAACGGAGACGTGAATTATCAGATCTCCAATACGGCAACCGCAAAAAAAGAGCGGATCTATATCAAGGTCAGCCAGGGAGATGGTAATTATCGGTTCGATGAGGATTTAAAAGAGTATGTGGTCGATCCGTTGGGAGATTATATCATGCGCATTCTGATGACGGATGAATTTATCCCGACGATTGAATTGAAAAGCAGTGCCCGGTTGCGTCTTGATCCTTCCCGGTTTTTTCGCCTGGATCGCGATGAGAAAGAGAGCGAATCCCTGCTTACAAATGCGTTAAAAGCCGTCTCTACAGAAAGTTATGTCGCTCTGGAAGAACGATCCCAAGAAAAATCTGTTTGGGATATTTACCTGTTTGATTTGCAAAAATTCCGCCAACCCGGAACCACTGTGTTTGGTAATCTCCATACCCGTCAGGATATTCACCTGTTTGAACATGACCGGGATTTTTCAGTGCGCTATCGTTACCAATTCAGAGATGAACTCAACAATCAATATCTCGAGGGCGGACAAGATCGCCTGGAAACCGAACAGGCCGTGCGGATTACAGCCCGGTTGTTCAATCAGATGGGTACACGGGCAGAATTTGGCCAAAAACAGACCCGCCGCACTTTTGCCAATGCCAATCGCCAGGACAGAGATATTCTCGCCCGTGAGGGTAATATGGATCTCTCTTTTCGTCCGTTTCAGGCGCTCGAGTTCGGACTTGAATCGAGGTTTTCTATAGAGCAGGATCGGGTTTATGAAAAACCGACCCAGGTTCGGGCCCTTGCCATGACGCCCCGGGTCAACTATGCATTCAGAGGGAAAGGACGCCTGAGCGGTGAAATCGAGTGGAGCTATGTGGATGCCAAACCCAAAGGCCGTTTGATCCCATACGAGATGGCCAATGGTCGTAGCCTGGGCAGCTCCATGCGGTGGGACTTTCGATTCGATTATCGGATATCCAACACTATCAATGCCACGGTTTCCTATACAGGCCGCAATGAACCGGAAAGAGAGCGCACTCTGCATACCGCCAGAGCTCAAGTCACTGCAGCGTTTCGTTAACCAGGATTGCTATGAAAAGATTGTTTATAATATTTTTTCTCTTTTATTCGATTGTCTTTGCACAGCGGGCGGATAACCTCGTTCTCGAACGGTTCGAGTTGATCGGCGTGGAAAAAGTTTCCCTGTCCAAAGCACACTTGTGGACGAATCTGAAAATCGGAATGCCTTTTGACGAATCCCGTGCCTATGCCGCTGCCAAGGCATTATTACATGCCTATGCCGAGCAGGGGATGCCCTATACCCGCGTGGATTCTATGCGCTATGACACAGAGAAGGATAAAGTTTTTCTGTCTATTTATGTCACCGAAGGAGAGCCTTTGAGATGGGGTGAGATTTATATAAAAGGAGCGGATTCGGCTGTTGTGGAAAAATTCTATGAGCGAATCGAGACGCGTCCCGGTACATCTTTGAACAACACTTCTTTTCATGCGGATATGATGGAAGGCGTTCATTATCTCACTCAAAGAGGGTATCCATTCAGTCAAGTCGAGCTGCAGAGTGTCATGCTGGATACCTTGCAGGGGGATGAAAACAGACTCGATGCTTCTGTTGAACTATTTACCGGTCCTAAAATGGTTATCCATGATATTCAAATCCACGGTAATACTATTACCCGGGATTATGTGATCGTGCGTGAACTGGGCCTCAGAGTCGGTGATCTTTACCGGCAGGATAAGGTGGATAGAATCCCTGAACGCTTGATGAGAACCGGGTACTTTAGCCGGGTCGATCCTCCGCGCGTATTCTATACTCAGGGCAATGAAGGAGGTCTGTTATTATCATTACAAGAAGGACCTACCAGCCGCTTTGATGGTGTCATCGGATATAATCCGGGGACTGAAGAGGAAAAAGGCTATTTTACCGGACTCTTGGATATTTCATTGGGAAATCTTTTTGGTACCGGCCGTTCCTTGATGGTTCATTGGCAAAAACGCGATCGTAAAACCCAGGAACTGGAATTTCATTATCGCGAACCCTGGGTGGCAGGCTGGCCTGTGCATATCGGGTTTGGATTCGAACAATTGATTCAAGACACCACCTATGTGCAAAGAGAACTCGGTCTCGATATTGCCCTGCCTTTATGGGAAAATTTTACCGGTCTTGCCCGGTTTTCGCGTCAGAGTATTTCCCCTGACTCGTTGGGGAGCTATCTCTATGGCATCCCGAATAGCAGTACCCTGGCAGCGACAGCAGGGTTTAGCTATGACAGCCGCGATGATCTGATCAATCCCCGAAAAGGGGTTTATTACAAAACCACCCTTTCTGTGGGACAAAAAAAGAACATCGGTCCTGATAGCCTGGTCTCCCTAATGCAGTTGGAAAAAGAGGTGGATAACAAACGACTGGAAATGGATCTGGAAGCCTGTTTCGAATTTTTCAATCGCCAGGTCATTGCCCTGTCGGTTCATGGCCGCCAGATAAAGAGTACCGAGATGGTCATACCGTTGCCGGATCAGTATCGTGTCGGTGGAGCCAGATCTTTACGTGGATTCCGTGAAGATCAGTTTTTTGGAACGAGTTTGACATGGTCCAATCTGGAATATCGATATATTCTGGGCCGGCGATCCAGAGTGTCTGTTTTTCTCGATTCAGGGTTTATCACCACACAGGACAGAGAGGGCAATAAAGATGAACTGTTAAAGTTAGGCTATGGTTTTGGATTTCGATTACAGACCGGCCTGGGAATCATGGGAGTCGATTATGGACTCGCAAAAGGCGATGGCTTTATGGAAGGTAAAATTCATGTCGGATTGATCAACGAGTTTTAATAAAAAAGGGCTGCTCGTTTGGCAGCCCTTTATGCGCTTAGCGAATTTCGATGGATCGTGGCTTGGCTTCTTCAGCTTTGGGGATCTTTACGGTCAATACGCCGTTTTTATAATCCGCTGAAATATTTTCCTGATCGACTTTTTCGGTCAATCTAAAAGATCTTTCAAAATTGCCATATGCACGTTCCAGCAAGTAGTGATTTTTGGAATCTTCTTTTGTCTCGTATTTGCGTTCACCTTTGATGGTCAATACATTGTTTTCCAGAGATACATTCAGATTTTCCTTGTCAACACCCGGGATTTCCATGCGAACCACATAGTGGTCGTTGTTTGCTTCGATATCCGTGTGGGG
>CAYNUX010000021.1:0-20859 GCA_964400115.1 uncultured Cytophagia bacterium | reverse complement strand
CGATAGCGGTCTTGCCGACGCCGGGTTCACCGATCAGAACCGGGTTGTTCTTTTTGCGACGGCTCAAAATTTGCGCCACGCGCTCGATCTCTTTTTCACGACCGATAATCGGATCCAGCTCTTCCTTGCGCGCCAGTTCCGTGAGATCGCGGCCAAAGTGGTCGAGAGCCGGGGTTTGCGATTTACCCGCAGCAGCTTCACCTTCGCTCTGACTGGATGGAGCACCCTGCAAGAGGCGGTCCAGTTCCTGGCTCACGGCTTCGTGTGTGACGCCAAAACTGTTGAGAATCTGAGCAGCCAGGCCCTCTTTTTCCTTGACCAAGGCCAGAAGCAGATGCTCGGTGCCAATAATATCGGATTTATGTCGATCGGCCTCCACATAGGCGCTTTTGAGAATTTTCTCGGCGCGTTTTGTAAAGGGAATATTGCCGATGGTCATGGTATCCCCTGAGGCACGTCCTGCATCTTCGATCGCTGCCTTGACCTCATCCAGGTCGCAACCCAGAGATTGCAAAATTTCGATGGCAATCCCTTCACCTTCACGGACGAGTCCCAAAAGCAAGTGTTCGGTGCCAATATAGTCGTGTCCGAGTCTCAATGCCTCGTCTCTGGCAAACTGTATCACCATTTGGACACGGCTTGAAAAGTTGTTCTTCATTTCTTCTCCTCAGGTTCCTGTTAACGCCTATCTGAAAATAGCACGTTCGTTTCACATTATCAAGACCTAATTTTTGTCATCCTGCTCTTTAGTAAACAGCGACATGCAACAGTTTGTTTCAACATTTCTGTATCAGTAGCTTATTCCGAAATAGGTTTTAATAGTACGATGTTGATACAGACTGTTCATGTTTAATGACAATATCCGCTGTTGTCGTGATAGGGTTAAGTTTATTATTAATAATAGCAAAGCGTTAATCATTGGAATTGGCGTTTGTCCCCACAATTCTAATTGTTTCAATTACCATGCCAGTGAAGACTCTGCCTGCACGTTCAAAAACCTTTTACCGTTGACAGGGTTTAATGTTTTTTGATTTGATTGGTTTTAATTTTGCCGTCATATAATTCGATATATCGATCTGCTTGCCTTGAGAGTTCTTGATTATGGGTGACGATCACCAGGGTTTGTTTAAAATCCCTGCTGATGCTCCATAATAATTCGTGCAATGACTCTGCCGTATGGACATCGAGATTGCCTGAAGGCTCGTCAGCCAGGATCAGGCGAGGTCGATTGACCATTGCCCGGGCTACAGCCACCCGCTGCTGTTCTCCGCCGGATAACTCTTGCGGCCGGTGATGGGCTCTATGCTCCAGTCCGACTTGCGCAAGGAGCTTTAAGCTTTTAGGTTCGAGCTCTGCCTGATCGACAGCGCCGATCAGGCCGGGCATCATGACATTTTCAAGTGCCGTGAATTCCGGGAGCAAGTGATGAAATTGGAACACAAATCCCACGGTTTTATTCCGAAACAGTGCCAGCCGGTCATCATCCAGTTTGGAGAGATCCTGGCCATCGATCCTGACGTTTCCCTCAGTGGGCCGATCCAGGGCTCCGATGACATGTAACAAGGTGCTCTTTCCCACTCCAGAGGGGCCCAGGATCGTCACGATTTCGCCTTCCCGGATTTGTATATCGATCCCTTTCAGGACATGCACATCGGCGGCATTAGGCATTTTATACACTTTGTGCAGATTATTTGTCTCCAAAATCATCGAATCTCTCATGATTATTCACCCTATTTGAATCGTATAGTGGATATGGGATCGAGCCGTGCGGCTTTGCGCGCCGGATAGATAGCCGACAAGGTGGTTATCAGTATCGAGGCAATCGTGATCAACAAAATATCGAGCGGCTGGGTGGCTATCGGCAAATAATTGATGATATAGACATCTCCGGGGATGGAGAAAAAGTGCCATCGAGCCTGAGCCAGACAGAATCCTGTTCCCAGCAACACCCCGACCAGGGTACCGGTGATACCGATGAGCAATCCCTGATACATGAAAATTCGTCTGATACCGATTAGAGTGGCACCCATGGATTTCAAAATACCGATTTCGCTTCTTTTTTCGATGGTCAGCATGATCAGAGTGCTGACGATATTGAATGCCGCGACCATAATGATCAGGCTCAAGACGATAAACGCGCCCCATTTTTCGATTTGCATCCAGGCAAAGAGGTTGGGATTCAGATCCCGCCAGGTATAGATTCTGTAGGGATAACCCAGTTTGGCTTCCAGCTGTTGAGCGACATGATCGCTTTTTTCATAGTCATCCAGTTGAATCCACAGGCCTGTGAGACGGTTCTGCAACTTGAAAAGCTCCTGGGCAGATGCCACAGAGACATAGGCAATGCGGCCGTCGAATTCCACCAATCCGGTTTCAAAATACCCGGTGATACGAAACCGCTTGGAAAACGGCAAGTCACCATATTTTTTAATGCCAGCCAGGGACAATAGCACGATCTCGTCACCGACAATAACCTGCAGATTCTTTGCCAGTTCAAATCCGATAACGATACCAGGCAGATCTTTGGCATCTTGTTCATGGGTGATATCCAGGTTCAAAGAGCCAAAAACCATATTCCGATCCAGAGCAATGATTTCCCGCGCTGATTCAATGGCAATACCCCTTACCACGACACCGGATTGTCCGGCTTTGGATTTGATGAGTGCTTTTTCCTGAACATACGGGGTACTTGCCATGACATGAGGCAAATTCTTGACCTGATTTTGCAGTGCTCCGATATGTTCGATACCATTGTCATGGAACGTCTGCACGCGAATATGCGAATCGGCGCTGAGAAAACGCGATCGCACCTCATGTTCGAATCCGTTCATCACCGAGAGCACGATAATGAGGGCTGCAACCCCCACGATGACCCCACCGATCGAGATATATGAAATCAGTGAAATGAATCCGGTTTTGCGTTTGGACTGCAGATAGCGCCGGGCGATATAAAATTCATATTTCAAGGTCAACCTCTCACTCTTGTCGTATCGCGCTTACAGGTGTCATTTTGGCAGCCTGGCTGGCCGGATAGACGGATGCCAAGAACGCCAACAGGATGGCGGTTACTGCCACGATCAGAAAATCGCTGCCCTGCATGATCACCGGCAGCCAGTCAATGATATAGACATCCGAGGGCAGGGCCAGGAGCCGATAGGTTTGTTGCAGCCAGCAGATGACAAATCCCAGCAGACTGCCGACAACAGTCCCCATCGCGCCGATGATGATGCCCGAAAAGGTGAAAATCCGTCTGATCTGGCTCTGTGTGGCGCCCATGGCTTTGAGAATGCCGATTTCCGTTTTTTTGTCCAGACTCATCATGATCTGAATGGCCACGATATTGAATGCGGCGACCAGGATAATGAGGCTGAGAACCAGAAAAAATGTCCATCTCTGAATCTGCACCCAGGCAAAGAGATTGGGATTCATATCGCGCCAGGACTCTGCGAGATGGGGATGGGAGAATCGGTCATTGAGGTCTGCCACCACCTCATCTGCGATTTGAAAAGAGTCCAGGCAGAGTTCGATGCCTGAAACCTGCGATCTCATTTGGAACAACATGGCAGCCATATCAAGAGATGTATACGCATAATTATTATCGATATCATAAAATCCGGTTTTGAGAATGCCCGTGATCGTGAATCGTATGATTTGTGGCATTTGTGACAGCGATTCATTCTCTGCCAGGCTGACCAGGGTCACGCTTTCTCCCAGAGTCAATTCGAGACGATCTGCCAGGCTGGATCCCAGAACGATGCCCGGCCAGGAGCGGCCGGTACTGTCAGGGGGCTGGCGGTCGAAATCGAGTTCGCCTGTGACCAGATTATCGCGAAAATTCGAGACCTTGAGTGCGGATGGCAAAGAGACCCCGCGAATAAAGATGCCGGTTTGGTCCAGCTCTGTGCGGATGATGCCTTTATTGATGATGTACGGGGTCATGGCCACGATCCGATCATTGGATTGCAAAGAGTCCATGACCGATTCATAATTTGACAATCCGCGGTCCAGATAAGTACGTACCCGGGCATGCGAAAACACGCCGATAAAACTCGAGCGCACCTCTGTTTCATAGCCATTCATGACCGAGAGAGCGATAACCAGAGCAGCCACACCGATGACCAGGCCCATGACCGCGATCCACGAGACTCCGGAAAAGAGGTGTCCTTTGCGTGTGGATTTCAGGTAGCGCAGGGCTATGAACGTCTCGAATCTCATGGTGACAGTTCCGGTCGCATGGTCGGGAAAAAGATGACATCGCGAATCGAGGCCGAATCCGTGAGCAGCATGACCAGGCGGTCGATCCCCATGCCCAGTCCGGCGGTAGGTGGCATGCCATATTCGAGAGCACGGATAAAGTCATCATCCAGCTGATGAGCTTCCTCATCGCCGGCCTGAAAGGCCTTGAGCTGAGATTCGAGCCGGCCGCGTTGATCGATGGGATCATTGAGTTCTGAAAACGAGTTGCCGATTTCCCGTCCCACCACAAAAGGCTCGAATCGTTCCACGAGCTGTGGGTCGTCGCGATGCCGTTTGGCCAGGGGTGAGAGTTCGACCGGATAATCACAGATAAACGTGGGTTGGATCAGGTTTGGTTCCACTTTTTCCTTGAAAATCTCGTCGAGGATTTTGCCGGTGCCCCAGCTCTCTTCTATTTCGATGTGCAGCTTTTTGGCAACATCCTGCAATTCTGCCTGATCCTTGCCGTACAGGTTCATACCGGTATATTGTTCCAGAGCTTCATACAGAGGCAGACGTCGCCAGGGCGGGGTCAGGTCGACCTCGGTACCCTGATAGGAGATTTTCAGGGTTCCCGCGACTTTTTCAGCGATCGTCGTGACCATCTCTTCCACCAGATTCATCATAAAATGATAATCTTTATAAGCCACATAGAGTTCCATCATGGTGAACTCGGGATTATGGGTACGATCGATGCCTTCGTTGCGGAAGTCCTTGCTGATCTCATAAACGCCTTCATAGCCACCGACGATCAGCCGTTTCAGATAGAGCTCATCGGCGATGCGCAGATAGAGCGGCATATCCAGGGCGTTGTGATGTGTGATAAACGGTCTGGCTGCGGCGCCGCCATAGATAGGCTGCAGGATCGGGGTTTCCACCTCCAGATAGCCCTTGCTGTCGAGAAAAGTGCGCATGGCCGTGATGATTTGCGAGCGTTTGACAAATACCTCGCGCACCTGTCGATTGACCACCAGATCGACATAGCGCTGGCGATAACGTTGTTCGGTATCCATAAAGGCATCAAAGGTCTTTTTCTCGCCTTCTTCCTCTACCTCTTTGACCACCGGAAGCGGCCGAATATTTTTGGTCAACAGAATGATCTCTGTGGCGAGAAGGCTGATTTCGCCGGTGCGCGTTTTGAAGACCTGTCCGGAAACCCCGACAATATCTCCGATATCTATAAGCTTGAACAAATCGAATGCCTCATCGCCTACTTTGTCTTTCCGAACATAGATTTGAATGCGATCGGTTTCATCGAGAACATGAGCAAATGCAGCCTTGCCCATGCGGCGCAACGAAAGGATACGGCCGGCGATGCGCGCGGTTTTTTCTTCCTCTTCTCTAAAAGAGTCGATCAAATCCCTTGCCATATCCGTACGGTCAAAATCATAGGCAAATGGATTGATGCCCATCTCCTTTATCTGCTCGAGCTTGCTCAAGCGGTCTTGCATGACCTGGGAAAGTTCTTTTTTTTCCTCGTTCATAGATCCTCTTTGGAATGTTTATAACTTCTGGGTACACGATCCGACACCCAGCAGGTGACTTGATAGGGAATCGTGTCGAGTTTAATAGCGATATCCTGTATCGAAATGCTTTCAGGTCCTTGTTGGCCATAAAGAACCACAGAGTCTCCGATAGATATTTCATTGTTGTTGCCGACATCTACCATAATCAGATCCATGCATACTCTGCCGACAACAGGGTAGCGTTTTCCTCTGATCAGGGCTTCTGCCTTGTTTGTCAAGTCCCGGTCATAGCCATCCGCATAGCCGACAGGTAAGGTGGCGATGCGGGTCGTTGACCGAGTGCGATAGAGCCGTCCATAGCTGACATAGGTGTCTGGCGGTACGGTCTTGATATGCAGCACCTGCGTGGTCAGGGTCATGGCCGGATGAATGTGAATGCTTTCTGTTGTATCCGGCGACGGATAATAGCCGTACATCATCACTCCGGGCCGCACCATATCAAAATATGATTCCGGTATATCCAGAATGGCTCCGCTGTTGGCGGCATGAATAACCGGTATCTTTATTTTGGCCTGTCTGCATTCCTCGACCACTGTCTGAAATCTGTTCAGCTGCAGATAGGCATAGGTCTTGTCTTTTTCATCGCTGGTGGCAAAATGGGTATACAGTCCCTGAATCTGAACATGAGGCTGATTTTGCGCCTGGCGGATAAATGACAAGGCATATTGCCAGGGCACACCGACCCGTCCCATGCCGGTATCGACTTTGATGTGAACAACCGCTCTTTTTTTGTTTTCGGCGGCGGCTCGGGTCAGAGCCTGTAATTGCTCCGGGGTATACACGGTCGCTTCCAGATCATGCCGGACTATCATGTCCGCTTGTTTGGGAAACAACCCGCCAAACACCAGAACCGGAGCAGAAATATTGTTTTTTCGCAGAGCTAAACCTTCTTCCAGCAGGGCTACCGCGAGATATTGAGCGCCGCTTTTGAGCGCCTGCTTGCTAACCTCCAGTGCGCCATGGCCATAGCCATTTGCCTTGACCACCGCCATGACTCTGGCCGGACGGGTTTGATTTAGAATGTTTTTGATATTCTTGTCTATGGCAGACAGATCGATCTCTGCATAGGTCGGACGAGACAAAACCGGCCCTCATTTTATATCAAGTCATTAGATAGTCTTCTATAAAGTCTTCGAGTTCGCCATCCATCACGTTTTGGATATTGCTGGTCTCGCAGTTTGTGCGATGATCCTTGACCATATTATAGGGGTGAAACACATAAGAGCGAATCTGACTCCCCCAGGCAATCTCTTTTTTGGTGGATTCGAGCTTGTCCATTTTTTTTTGTTCTTCTTCCATTTTTCGCTGATATAGCTTTGACAGGAGGATTTTCATGGCAGCGTCGCGGTTGCGATGTTGGGAGCGTTCATTTTGGCATTGGACGACGATACCCGACGGAATGTGTGTAATACGCACCGCAGAGCTGGTTTTATTGACGTGCTGCCCTCCTGCACCGCTTGCGCGATAGGTGTCGATGCGCAAATCTTTTTCGTCTACATCGACTTCGACGGTATTTTCAATTTCCGGATACACAAAGACCGAAGCGAACGAGGTATGGCGTCTCTTGTTGGCATCGAAAGGAGAAATGCGCACCAGACGATGAACGCCTCCCTCAGCCTTTAAATAGCCATAGGCATAGGGGCCACTGATTTCGATGGAAACACTTTTGATACCGGCTTCGTCTCCGTCCTGATAGTCGAGTATTTCGGTTTTATAATTTTTTCGTTCACAGTAGCGCAGATACATACGCATGAGCATTTGTGCCCAGTCCTGTGATTCAGTGCCGCCAGCGCCGGGATGGATAGTCAGAATGGCATTCTTGTCATCCGCCTGTCCGCCGAGCATCTTGCGCAACTCGAGATTGCGAATATTCTTTTCCAGCTTTTTAATGTCGGTTTCTATTTCCGATGCGATTTTTTCATCGTCTTCATCCTGAGCCAGGGTGATCAGCTCTTTGATATCCTCGCAAGCGGTTTCGACGTTTTGCTGCAATTCTACCGATTCTTTACGCGAGCTGATATCCCGCATAACATTCTGGGCGTGTTCGTTATCGTTCCAAAAATCAGGGTCCTGGGATTTTCTTTCCAGTTCTTTTAATTCCTTTTCTTTTTGGTCGATGTCAAAGAGACCTCCTCAACGCGTCAGCGCGTTTTTTTAGAGATTGCACCTGATTCAATAGTTCGTCAAACATAATTCACCTCTATGAAAAGACAGTAATGATCCAAACAAAGAATATACATGATTAAATGGAAAGAATCAAGAGTGAGGTCACGGGATTCCTCGGGACGAGTCATGCGGCAGGTAAAGGGATGCGGGGGTTCTATTCCGGTTGCCGCACCTTGATTTGGCGGTCGATTCGTTGCAATTTGTTATAGATTTTATACAAAAAGATAAAAAGAGCCGTCCAGATAGCCAGATAAGCGATAAATAAATAGGTCATGGTTGTCATCTTCAATCGTTAAAATAGTGATCCAGCGTATGGGTTTTATAGTTCAGAATCATCAAAACGGCATAGAGCAAGGTAAAGGCGAAAACTGAAATCAAAAGGGTGGTCAGCATGGCGGGGTCGAGACCGCCTCCGCCTCCGACAACAGGTGCCGGATGCAGGGTTCTCCACCATCGAATAGAGAGATAGACAATGGGCACATCGACGAATCCAATGATGCCAAAGACGGCCGCAAAGCGTGCACCGCGCTCTTTATCCTGGGCATAATTTCGAATCATCAAATACGCGACATAAATCAACCAGAGAATCAGAGAGGTGGTCAACCGGGCATCCCAGGTCCAAAAGGTTCCCCAGACCGGCTTGGCCCACAGAGGGCCGGTAATAAGAACGATGGTAATGAACAACACACCGATTTCTGCTGAAGTTGCAGCCAGCCGATCCCATTTAATGCTTCCGGTTTTTAAAAAAGCGATACTGGCGATGCAGACAATAAAAAAGGCGATAAATGAGACCCAGGCAGATGGAACATGAAAATAGAAAATTCTTTGCACATGTCCCATGGTCTCCTCGGTCGGCGCATACATAAAGGCTGCCCAAAGAGCGGCACAAATGGCGACATAGGTCAATATCAGGAGAGGTTTAAACCAATTTGGCATAGGGCTCCTCTGGATTATTCTTCAACAACATATTCATATAATAAAAAACAAATCACTAAATAAATCAAGTCAAATCCGCCCAGAATTCTCAGCCAGGACCACATTTGCATTCCGGTGTTGCCTGCAAACAGAGCCGTGGTCGCTTTGATGCTGGACAGTATGACAGGAATGCTGACGGGAAAAAGTAAAACAGGCAACATGATTTCTCTGGAACGTGTATTGCCCGATATGGTAGAAAATACCGTTCCCAGGCTGGCAAAACCGATATTGCCGAGGATAATGATCAGAATGAGCTGCCAAAGAATCGACGTTACCTCCAGATCGAGCAGTACAATCATAATAGGCAAGGTGATCAATTCAAAGATGAGCATAAAGAGTACATTCGCGGAAAATTTAGAGGCAAAGATCACACCCCGGTCCACAGGAGCCAGCAAGATCCCTTGCATCATGCCATTCTCCTGCTCCCGGCTAAAGGCTCTGTTCAACCCCAGGGTGCTGGCAAAGGTAAAGGCAATCCACAGGATGCTGGGAGCCTGCTTTGCAATCACCGAAGGTTCTGCATCATAGGCAAAATTGAAAATAACCACAACAGTCAGCGAATATAACAGCATGGTCGTGATGATTTCTTTGCTTCGGAGTTCGAGCAAGAGATCTTTGTAGAAAATGGATGCAAACTGTTTGTAAACGTGATTTTTCATGCTGATCGGTTAATCGTTAGGATGTTAATAAAGCCGTCAGTTCATTTTTAGACAGGACAGTTGACTGGCCGTCCAGCGCCACATTGCCCCGTTTCAATAACAGAATGCGTGGTGCAGCACGATGCGCGAGTTCTAGGTCATGTGTTGTCATGAATATCGTCGTTCCCTGCTCGTGTAACCGGCCCAGCATATCGAGCAGTTTTGAAGATGATTTCACATCGAGACCTGAAAATGGCTCATCCAGGAGGAGCAATTCAGGCCCATGAAGCGTGGCCCGGGCGAGAGACAGGCGCTGGAGCATCCCCCGTGAAAAGGTCCGCACCAGATCGTGTTGTCGCTCGAACAGATCGAACTGACGCAAGCGTTCATCTATTCTCTGTTCCCGATCCTGAACACCATAGAGTTTGGCATAAAAATCGAGATTTTCGCGGGCCGAAAGATCTCCATACAACAGACTGGCATGGCTGACCATGCCAATAGACTGTCTGGCTTTATGGGCTTCTTTATCCAGCAAATGTCCGTTGATACGGATTTCGCCTTTGCTGGGGCGGGAAAGGGTCGCCAGGATTTTCAGCAAGGTCGTTTTTCCGGCTCCATTAATGCCCAACAGTACCACTTTTTCACCGGGTTTTACAGAAAAGTTCACTCCTTGCAATACCTTGAATTTGCCAAACGATTTTTCCAATCCCTGAACTACGATCATTGTTTTTTGCTTTCGAGCTGGATCAATTGTAAATCTATGGTCTGCAATTCCTGGTACCACTCTGGATGTTTCTCCCGATCACTCTTTTTTAATTGCCTGATCAGCTGTTCCCGCCTTTGGCGCAAGTGTTTTGTCGATTGCTCTGAGGGTGTTTGTACCCTTTGAGTCTTGACCAGCAGTAACCCGACGATCAGCAATAAAGACGTTATCAAAATAGCTGGAATAGGAGACTCTGCTGCAAATCCCTGTCTGGAGAGCGATAAAGAGAGTTGTGTTCCAGCTTGTGGCGACTCTACATGATAGCGTTGATACGCCACATCGCGTATGCTAAATGGACCCATGTCTCTAATCGTCTCGGAAGAGAGGGTTATATTGGGGCTGGCGCTGAAAATTTCCAGAGATCTTGTCGGGTATTCGATGGGAAAATTCAGGTTTGTGCGATCGCCTTGCCAGGGGATTTCATAGGTATAGGAAATTTGCCGGTTGCCAGGCAACATGATACCTTGATCCAGAATGCGCCCATCGGAAACGACCAACTGGGATGCCAGCTGACGGGATCCGGCTTGAAAGCGTCGGGCGCGTGCGGGCAGACCATATGAAAGAGTTGAAGGCGTTCTGGTTGTATCTTCTAAAGTGCTGACAATCGCTCTCAAGCCGTCGTTCGCCATAACTCTTGATTCTCTTATCGATAACACATCGCCCATATCCTGAAAAAAAATGTGATGCATAAGATTCGTGACAGCATCGGTCGAGTGAGTCGAATCGAATACCACAATCGTGCTCTCGATGGTCTGGTTTGGTTCTTTTATCTGGCTGGGTTGACCAAAATATCGCACTCCCTGATAATTTACCGAATTGTAATATGAAAGTGTGGAATCAACATCCGAGAGCCTGAACGTAAAAAACCCATTTTGGTTTGTCTGTTGACTGGCAACATTTCGTGGAACAGAATCATGGGGACCGAATCCTTGCAAGTCAACCGTGAGGCCCGATACCGCACTGCTGTCCTGGGTGCCGTTCAATACCTGGCCTTTAAAAATGGTTTGGGCGGGGGTCAAAGCACAGGGACCGGAAATAAACGTAAAGAGCAGAGCCAGCTTTATATGATGAATAAAATGTTTCATACCATTTCCATTCGAGTTTATGACTTTATTTTATGACCACATTGAGCGCAAAAATGATCGGCAAAAGTTACGGGTGCACCACATTGAGGGCACACATTTTGTTCCTGTTTTTGCGGTTTTTCTCCGATTTCAGATAAAAGGCAATGTTGCCATTTATCATAGCTCATTCCGGCGAGCCTGGCAATCTTTTCACGTATCGTTTGTTGCTCTTGCAAACTTTCTTGTACCACCTGTTGGTAATCGTCCTGATCCAATTTTCCGGTTTGCAGGTCGAGTTCGATATCTCGCAAGGTATCCTGGCTGGTACCAAGCTGGACGAGGTACTCTTTGGCTTGTTTGCCCTGATCTTGCAAAAGCGTTCGTTGCTTTTTGAACAAGGGCTCGAGCACAAAGGCGACAACCAAAATGGCAAGTATATATCCCAGAATTGTAAGAATCATAATATTCCTCGAGGTTACGATTGACGTTGGGGTAGCATGGCAATGACGGTACCTATGGACATAAAAAAGCCTCCTATCCACATCCACAAAATAAGCGGATTCACCAGCACGCTGACCGTTACACTCTTTGAATTTTGATCTATACTTGCCAAAATAATGTAAAGATCTTCTTTGAGTGTGGATCGAATGCCGACTTCAGTGGCCGGTTGAAAGTTGGCATGGAAATGTTTTTCTGCCTCTATGGTTCCCAGATTTTTGTCATTTTTCGAGACAGCAAATTGTGCCGCATCGATATGAAGAGCGCCTTCCGTTCGATGTTTCAGACCCGTGAATTCAAGTCTATAATCGGCGATTTCCATGGTTTGCCCGGTCTGCAGGGTCGCATTGCTTTCAATTGCAAATGAAGAAGAGCCGATAATGCCGATGAAGAGGAGTAGAATACCCAGATGCACGGTATATCCGCCATAGCGACGTTTGTTTTGTCGAAAGAGATTTGTTGTCGCTGTGAGCAGAGATTCCTGTCTGGCCCTTTTTCGGGCGAGCACGCCTTTGACAAAATCGATAAAGGTCGCGGATAAAGAGAATACAGCAATTGCTGAGGCCAGTAAGGGCATGGATTGCGAAACACCTTGAAAATATAAAAAGAGTGTCATAAAGAGGGTGATGGCAAGAGGCAATGCAAAATTTCTGACCATGCGGTCGAGGCTAGTTTTGCCCCATGCCAGCAGGACACACAGACCGATCAATAGAAAGATGGCCATTCCCATGGGGGTAGCCATGCGATTGAAAAAAGGTTCGCCTACGGTCATTTTTTCTCCGGTGATCCATTCTGACAGCGCAGGCATAATCGTTCCCAGAAAGACTCCAAGTGTAAGAATGAGAAAGAGCAAGTTATTGAGCAAAAACCCCGATTCTTTGGAGCTCCATGAGGAGAGTTCTCTGGCCGACACCAGTTGGTCACTGCGAACAATAATCAGAACGAGACTGCCGAATAAAATGACGGCCAAAAAGAAGAGAAAGATCGGACCCAGATTGGATACCCCGAAAGCGTGGACCGAAGAAATGAGCCCGCTGCGGGTTACGAATGTCCCAAAAATAGTGAGGGCAAAAGTCAGAACAATGAGTGTGACACTCCACGTTTTTAGCATGCCTCTGCGTTCCTGGATGATAATAGAATGAAGAAAGGCCGTGCCGGTAAGCCAGGGGAGTAGTGAGGCATTTTCAACCGGATCCCAGGCCCAATATCCGCCCCATCCTAATTCCACATATGCCCATTGCATGCCCAATAGGTTGCCAATGGTGAGAAACAACCAGGAAAACAGGCTCCAGCGCCGGATACTTTTGAGCCATTGTTGATCCAGGTTTCTTGTCACCAGCGCGGCAATGGTAAGCGCAAATGGAACGGTATAGGCAACAAAGCCGATATACAGAGAGGGTGGATGAAATATCATGGCCGGATTCTGTAAGAGGGGATTGAGTCCGGTGCCGTCGGCCGGTATGAACGGTGTTTTGGCAAATGGATTGGTTTTAAATACGGTCAGATAGAGAAAAAAGAATAGTGTGACGGACATTACGACCATGCTTACAGGAACCAGTGAGAAATTTCTTTTTTGATGAAATTTCAACAGAGTAAATGCAAATATAGCCAGGAGCCAGGTCCATAGCAGAAGCGATCCTGCCTGGCCGGCCCAGAAGGCAGCCAGAGTGTAAAACCACGACAGAGAGCGGTTGGAATAGTGTGCGACATATTCGATCTGAAAATCCCGGCTCAATAATGCAGTTATCAGAGCCAGGGAAGCAAATGTTACCAGAAAAAAGATGGCCTTTGTGGCACGATTTGCGCTGTTTAAAAGCCTGGAATCGTTGCGTAGCCAGGCCCATGTATAGGTCATTGCAGAAAAGATCGAGAGAACCAGAGCGATGCTTAATGACTGATAACCCAGGGTTGTCAAGATATCACCTGTATAGTATATGAATAGTCTTGTGATTTAAAGTCAGAATAAAAAATATATGCATTACCCTATCCATCTGCAACATAAAAAGGATGTGTTCAGTCACATTGTGGCGGTTTACGTTAATCCTGTCTGTTAAAAAAAGATCTGAAAATGTCATGCAGGCTCTGGCTGATACGAATCAAGGCCATGTGCAAATTTTTTAATTGTTTGTCAAGGCAAAAAATTCCATATTTTTAATAGAATTCACTTGCGAAGCACCAGAAAAGTGTTATTTTTAAGTACATTCAAGTTGACAAAGTGGTCAAATATACGTGATCCTGACAAGGAGGGGAAGATGCGAAATTGGATAACAGGTTTTGTGTTGGTATTCGTTTTGGTGAGTAATGGATACTCTGCGGGAAAACCCGGGCAATTTGGTTTGGCAGCGGCTCTGATTCAAGGAGGGGGAACAGAGATTGCGTTGTCCAAAGTAGCCAC
Organism: uncultured Cytophagia bacterium; assembly: GCA_964400115.1. Taxonomy (GTDB): domain Bacteria; phylum Zhuqueibacterota; class Zhuqueibacteria; order Residuimicrobiales; family Oceaniaggregativiventaceae; genus Oceaniaggregativivens. Next base: position 6,598 of record CAYNUX010000021.1, on the reverse strand, counting down.
TCCTTCGACGATGTATTTGTTGCATACGCGAATTAATTACAATATGTCGAGCAGTGAATCAGAAAGTCAAACGAGTGCAGGTTCAACCTCGGCCGAAGGTCCAACAGACAATTTGCTTGGTATCAGTCTCATCCCTGAATATCGTCGGTATCTAACCCCGGCCAAAAGGATCAGCTCTTACTGGGGAATTTATGCTCTGGTCGGGTACATGACCGATAAGACCGAAACGCCAGGTGCCACCACAGTGGAAACCACAGATACTGATTTTTCCGTCGGCGGAGGGCTCTCTTTTGGGGTAGAATATTTTTTAAATTCCTTTTTTAGCGTTTCAGCTCATACCCGCTTGCTGCAATATACATTCATGTCCTCAAAATTGGAAACGACAAGCTCTTCCGGATCGACCAGTGTAACCAACAGCACGACAAGGACGAGTAATAATTTCTTATTAACCATACAGCCATTTCTTTACCTCCGATTTTATTGGTAACCGATTAAAAGCCTGGTCAAAACGATATGACGATAATAGATGGAATCCTTTCAAGTCTGGGGCTGTTGATCTCAGTGATAGGACTCATAGGTTGCATTTTGCCAATATTACCGGGTCCTCCATTGAGTTTTGTTGCCTTGTTACTTTTGTGGTTTGTGAAAGAAGAACAACCATTCTCTGAACAAACTCTCTGGATTCTGGGAGCCCTCACAGTGGTTGTCACGATATTGGATTATATTGTTCCTTCACTGGGAGCCAAAAAATACGGGGCATCCAAATTAGGAGTTTATCTTTCGTTTGTGGGTCTCGTTGTCGGGATTTTTTTCATTCCACCATGGGGAATGATTCTTGGGGGGTTTTTGGGCGCGGTTGTCGGAGAATTGATAATCGGTCAAAAGAGTGACAAGGCGCTTGTCGCCGGTTTTGGTGTGTTTATGGGTAATCTTGCAGGGGTCGTTCTCAAGCTGATCGCGTCTGCAATCATGTTGTTTTACTATATCTATGGAATGTTTTGAGATTTTTATTGCAATTCTTGACACATTTTTCTATTTTAAGGGGTTTGTTCTAACAGAGTGGAGATCGTCTCATGGCAGTAGAATTGAGTGATGCAAATTTTGATCAAGAGGTTATAAAGTCTGATGTCCCCGTATTGGTAGATTTTTGGGCTGTATGGTGTGGGCCTTGCAAAATGATTGCTCCTATCGTAGAAGAGTTGGCCAAAGAATATCAGGGCAAGCTCAAAGTTGGAAAAGTGGATGTGGATCACCACCGGCAGGTTGCCAGCAATTACGGTATACGCAGTATTCCAACCCTTTTGATTTTTAAAGAGGGTCAGGTTGTCGAGCAGGTTGTTGGTGCCGTAAGCAAAGCTGCCCTTGTCGATAAATTACAGCAACACATTGAAGCATAATAATTTTACCCGTCTTTGATTTTTGGCGGGTTTTTTTTTGCTCGTTTGATCTGTTGATATATGCTCGAGAATCCAAGTACCCTAGCCTTGATCCTTTATGAAAAGTATTTCCGTTCCGGACGTGCTCTTTTTAAACAAATCATAGCCTTTACAGCATGAATCAGCAGAGAATTCCATAAAGGTAGGTCTTTTTGTGAAAGTTCATGCCGTTATTATGGCAGGAGGGATAGGCGCAAGATTTTGGCCCAAGAGTCGGCGATTGATGCCAAAGCAATTTCTGGCCTTGTTTGATGACAAGAGTCTGCTTCAACATGCAGTCGAGCGTATCGAACCTCTGGTTTCTGTCCAAAACAGTTGGATCGTGTCGACGCGTTCCCAGGAAAATCTGATTCATATGCAATGTCCGCACATTCCCAAAGAGAATACAATATTTGAACCGTTTGGCAAGAACACAGCTCCTTGTATTGGGCTGGCTGCCCTGCAACTCTTTCACCGGGATCCGGAATCCTTGATGATTGTCCTGCCATCAGATCACTTGATTGTAAATACCCAAAAATTTATCGATATTTTGCGTGACGGGATTCGGCTAGCCGAACAGCATAGAAATTCGTTGCTGACAATAGGCATTCATCCAACATTTCCGGCCACGGGATATGGTTATATTCAACGGGGCAAAGAGATAGATACAGATACAGAACATCGCCAGGCATTTAAGGTTCGTGCCTTTGCAGAAAAACCCAGTCATGAGATCGCTGAGACTTTTTTCAACAGCAAAGAGTTTTTATGGAATAGCGGTATCTTTATCTGGCGAACTGAAACGATTCTCATGTATCTCGAAGAACTGATGCCTAATCTCTATGCCAGCCTCATGGAGATCAAGGAAGCATTGTTCACGCAAAAAGAGGCACAAGTAAAAGAGCGCGTGTACCGTCAGATCAGGAGTGAATCTATCGATTATGGTATTATGGAACATGCCAGCGAGGTTTTGGTATTACAAGGGGACTTTGGCTGGAGCGATGTCGGATCCTGGGAGCAGGTATATGAAATCGAAAAATGGATTCAGAATCCGGAATCCGGCAACGTTTTCAAAGGCTTGGTTGTTGACAAGGGGGTAAATAATTGTTATGTTGAAAGCAATCATCGCTTAATATCTTTGTTAGGTGTTAAAGATTTGGTGATTATCGATACCCCCGATGCTTTGCTTATTTGTAACCGCAACCAGACACAGGATGTAAAATGGCTAGTCGAAAAACTAAAGCACGAAAATCTGACTCAATACCTCTGATCAAAGATATGCCTAACGAAGAGTTGTTACAGGCGATGGAGACACTTGTCAGAGCCTTAGGTCTGGAATGTCGTTATGAAAAGGGGGATTTTAAAGGCGGGTTGTGCCGGGTTCACGATCAGAAACTCGTTGTTTTGCAAAAAAAGGAATCCTTGGAAAATAAAATAAGAACCCTGGCAATGGGACTGGGAGAACTTGACCTTAAAGATGTCTATGTGATACCGGCAATTCACGAATTGATCGATTCTGTTCGTAAAAATCCAGTGCAAAAGGGTGATCTCTCTATAGAGGAGGAATAGATGAACACGCAAGAGTTTATCTCACATTTTAAGGAGCCTCTTTTCATCCCCGAGATGCAGGCAGCCACCAAAGATGAAGCCATTCAAGAGTTGCTGCAAGTGTTTGTGGATGAAAAGTTTATCCGAAATCCTGAAATAGTGATTGAAATGTTACGCCAACGCGAAAAGCTTGGCAGCACCGGAATTGGTAAGGGGGTAGCTATCCCTCACGGGCGTACCGTGGCAGCCAGCGACGTGCTGGTGGGCTTTGGAAAGTCTGATAATGGGGTCGACTTTGAGTCTATCGATGGTAAACCCGTAACCCTTTTTTTTATGGTCATCTCTCCACCCCATGATGAGGGGAATGTTTATTTGCCCATATTAGGGAGTTTGGTTACGGTTTTAAATCAAGATGAAAAACGCAATGCTCTGCAAAATGTAGAGACGTTCGAAGCGTTTATAAAGATTATTTCCGGAGAATCGTTATGAAGTCCGATCTTGTACATCTGGTAACTCTTCAGGATCTGGATCTGATGATCGAAGAATCGCATGAAGTAGAAAAGCTGGGATTCAGTGTTACAGGCTATGAAGAGCTTATGGAAGCCCGAGAAGAGTTGGCCAAGGGAATAAGCAAGCCGTTACTTTCACGTTATGAGCGCCTGAGGGCAAAGCTCAAACGTGCTCTAGTTCCGGTGAAAAATGATATTTGTCTGGGATGTTTCCTTAGACAGCCCACTTCACGCGGGGCACGCGGGCGCGAAGATGAGCAAATTTTCACATGTGAAAATTGCGGGCGAATGCTGTATTGGCTGGATTAGCCAGAGAAAAAACTAATGGAGGCTGATATGATCATAATGAATAAACCTCCAATAGTCTTGCAGGGTTTATGAATGTCTCAATACGAATCTGGGATGAAAAGAATGTTTTAGATTAAATTCATAGATTTGCCCACGCGAGCAAAAATGTCGAGTACTTTATCAAGATCATGTTCGGTATGTGTTGCCATATAACTGGTTCTGATCAGTGACTGTCCTGGCGGGACAGCCGGGCTGACAACAGGATTGGCAAACACGCCATTTTCAAATAATTGCCGCCAGAATGCAAACGTCGCCTCATCGGTTCCGATAATGATCGGAAGTATAGGGGTTTGACTATTGCCTGTGTTAAATCCCAATTCCTGAAAACCATTTTTCATCTTGTGGTAATTGGCCCATAACCTTTCGCGGCGTTCCGGCTCTTTTTGCAGGATCTCGAGGGCTGCAATAACCGTAGCCACTGCAGCAGGAGGGGGGCTGGCGGAAAAAATGAGCGCCCTGGAAACATGTTTGATATAATTCACGACTTCTTCGGTGCCGGCAATAAAGCCGCCGATGGAAGCAAAGGACTTGCTAAACGTCCCCATCACTAAATCGACCTTGTCTTCGAGACCAAAGTGTTCGGCAGTTCCTCGCCCATGAGACCCCAATACGCCTATAGAATGGGCATCATCGACCATGACTCTGGCATTATGCTTTGTTGCCACAGCGATCAGTTCCGGCAAATTAACGATATCACCGCCCATACTAAAAACACCGTCAGTTACGATAAGAATTCCTTGTTCCGGTTTTTTATTGCGCTGTAACACCTGATCAAGGTCTTGCATGTCATTGTGACGAAATTTGAGCGAACGGCCAAAAGCAAGGCGCGTCCCGTCGACAATACTCGCGTGATTTTCATTGTCACCAACAACCAAATCTTTGCGCCCCACCAAAGATGCAATCGCACCTTGATTGCTTTGAAAGCCTGTTGAAAAAACAAGGGTGGCTTCGGTATTCATGAATTCGGCTAATCTGTCCTCCAACTCTTCGTGAAGAGCCAGCGTGCCATTCAAAAAGCGTGAACCCGTGCAACCGCTGCCGAATTTGTTAATGGCGTCTATCGCAGCTTTCTTTACTCGTTTATCCTGTGTTAAACCTAAATAATTATTCGAGCCGATCATAATCATATTTTGACCATCGATATAGACTTCGGTATCGGCTCCTGATTCTATGGCTTTGAAATAAGGGTACCAGCCGTCATTCATCGCTTGTCTTGCCCTGGCCCCCGCACCTGTTGCGCATTTGAAAAAAATATCAGCCAATTGGTTCTCCCTCGCTAAACGGTTAAGAATATAGCAGGTTTGCTAAATGGGGTTTACGGATTGAAAAAAAATGGTTTGAAAATAATGAAAATATAGTTATTAACTTACAGATTGTCAAGATGAAACTCGGCAATATTTTTCTGACACGAATGGAGTGAACATGACAAAACGAATATTGATCACCGGTGCAAATGGATTTATTGCAAGTTTTCTGGCCGAGCAGTTAACAAGACAGGGCCACCAGGTGCGTTGTGCTGTTCGCAAAAATAGTAATTTAAGATGGCTGAATGGTTTGGCGGCAGAGATTTTTTATCTCGACTGGAACAATCCGGTTTCTCTTAAAGAGGCCGTAAAAAACCGGGACATGATTTTTCATCTGGCAGGTGCGACCAAGGCAAAACATCAAAATGAATATTTTACAGGAAATGTCGGTATTACAGAAAGACTTTTGAACGCATTTGATCTTTATGGACCAGAAAATCAACGATTTATCTATGTTTCGAGTCAGGCAGCAGCTGGCCCCAGCCGTGATGGCAGGCCCGTCTGTGAAGCAGATGAACCTTGCCCGGTTTCTACTTATGGACAGGCCAAACTGCAAACTGAGAGTATCGTCCTGGCCTATTCCAAAGCCCATTGGGCTACTATCATCAGGCCTCCTTCCGTTTATGGGCCGAGGGATCGGGATATATTCGCGCTCTTTCAGAATATCAACCGGGGAATTGTACCCCTTTTAGGAGATGGTAAATCAACGGTTAGTCTTGTTCATGTACATGATTTGGTGGATGGTATCATGTTGGCGGGCCAACATGATACCAGTAAAAATCACGTGTTCTTTATCAGCGGCGACGGCATCTATGACTGGCTCACGATTGGCCATACCATCGCCGCTTCACTGAACAGACAACCTCATAAGATTAAAATTCCGGTTTTTATATTGGATTTACTCTCCTTTGTGAGTGAAGGTGTTGCTCTGTTCTCATCTCGACCGGCTCTGTTGAATCGTGACAAGGTGAGAGAAATGAAGGAAAAATATTGGATTTGCTCAAATGAAAAGGCAAAAAATATGTTGGGGTTCGAGCCAAAAATTTCATTGCAGAAGGGGATTCAAGAGACAGCTGATTGGTATTTGAACCATCATTGGCTTTCATGAAGGGTTTGATAAAGATGCTGTAAATGGGTCGATAATTTAGCATTTTCAGGTTGTTGCATTTGAGCCTCATAAAATTTGGCTTGCAAATAGTGGCTCACTTTTTCTTTTTTCAGGCGCGGAGAATAAAGATATACCCTGTTTCGTTTATTGGTCGGGCTCATTTCGACAGGAGGAAAGGGGATCGGGCCGATGCCGATCATGAGTTCATTCCTGGGCGAAATGATTTTGCGATCAACGATGCCTTTTTCCTCCAGGGTGGCCATTTCCTTTTCAAGGTCTGCCATCGTAACCTGAAACGTAGAGTCCAATTGTGCGTATAACAGATCGGAAGAGCGTCGTGTAGGGAAAGAGTGTAGATCTCGGTGGTCG
>CAYNUX010000020.1:0-20976 GCA_964400115.1 uncultured Cytophagia bacterium | reverse complement strand
TGCTATTTTTATCGGCGGTTTGATCAAACTCGCCCTCGATAAAATGGCCAGAAAATATACATCTGATGAAAATGATCTGGAAAACGTTCAAAACACAGGCCTGCTGCTCGCGTCGGGTTTTGTCGCCGGTGAAGCCCTGACCGGTATACTCCTCGCGGCCTTGGTTGTTAGCAATATTCATCTCATGGATATGTTTGGTTTTTCTGAAAGTTTTGGTGGATTCTGGTGGCTTGGGATTGCTGTGTTTTTGATCCTTGCTTATGTGTTGATAAAATTTCCGATCAGCCGAATGCTTTCAGAAAACAAAAAGGTCAATGCCTGATGAATAAAGAACAACCCGAGAACATTCTTTTATTGGTTCCGGTTCATGATATAAAATGGCAACAAACGGAGCAAGATCGGGTCGTCTTGCTCCGTCCTAAATTTAATCTGGCATGGCTAAAAAAAAATATTCTTCCCAGATTAAAACACCCAAATTTTCGTATCCATCTGGATGAATTCGGTAGTTGGGTGTGGTTGCAAATCGATGGAGAGAAAACGGTTTATGAGATTGGTGGTGCTCTAAAGAAAAACTTTGGCCCTAAAATGGAACCTGTTTATGAAAGACTGGGACTTTTTATCAATCAATTGGCGCGAAATCGGTTTATTACGCTTAAAAAGCCGGGGGATGAATGAATCGAACAGAAAAAACTGCTGTTTTGCTTTTGAAAAAACATATCGGTTTAAATTCAAAAGAATCGATTTGTTTTCTAGCTGATGAACCCAATGCAGATTTGGCGCAGATCCTTTTTTATCAAGCACAGCGCATTACCCGACAGGCATTTATTCTGCAGCTCAATTCCAAAAATTTTCCGGCTCTGGAATCTAAAGACTCGATAGCCTTCCTATCCGGGATGACCTGCCTGGTATCGATCACATCGATCTCACTCGCCAATTCTAATCTTCATTACCTTATCTCAAAGCAAGGTTGTCGATTTATAGCCATGGATGGCATGACGCAGGAGCTCTTTAGCCTTGCTCTTGAATCTGATCTCAAAAAAATTAGCCGTATTAGCTTGAAACTCGCGGATATTCTTAAAATCGGCAAAGATTTATATCTTACCGATGATAAAGGAACAGAGCTCTATATTTCGATCAACAATCAAAAAACAAAGGCAAATATAGGGACGGCTTTGAACAAAGGAGAATTTGCACAGCTTCCTCCTGGTCAAGCAAGTATTGCATTAACAGACGATTCGTTTGGCACCCTTGTCGTTCAAAATGATCAATATGAATTTTTGGATCAGTCAGAGCTTGTCTATATCAAAATAAAGAAAGGCAGAGCAGCAAGAATTACAGGAGGGAAAAGCGCGAAAAGAATATCGCGATATCTTTCAGCTTCGGGTTCTGAAGGTCGTTTGCTCACGGAAATCGGGATCGGCACCAATAGTCAGATAAAGCCAAATCATTTTTTACCTCACGAAAAAGTTAAAAGTGGTATGGTTCATCTTGGGTTTGGAAACAACCGCTATCTGGGGGGAAGCAATAGTGCCAACCTCCACTTTGACAGTCTGATCACACCGGCTAACCTCGTAATGGACAACAGAAACATTGTCAAAGACGGAAAATTGGTGATCGAATAGATCAAAAACCGAAAACAATAGTTCTCAAGTACAGATAAACCACAGGTGCAGATAAGATTAAACTATCAAATCGATCCAGTATTCCTCCATGACCGGGGATCAGATTGGAAGAGTCTTTGACGCCGGCATCTCTTTTCAGCATCGACTCAAATAAATCGCCATATTGTCCGATACTCCCCACAATGGCTCCGATTAAAAGCGAATCAACAAGCTCCAGTCCCTCGATAAAGGTAATATGACAGATCCATGCGACCAGCACAGAAAAGCAAAAGCCCGCAATAGTGCCTTCGATGCTTTTATTCGGGCTGATTCTTGCAATCAATTTGTGTTTTCCGATGTAGGAACCCACCATGTAAGCAGCGGTATCGCATATCCAGGTACTCAACAGCACCATAATAATCCAGCCGCCCGCCGGTTGGGTATCCAAACCATAGAATCGAGGCATTTCCCGTATTAGAATAAAACTACCTAAAAATAGAGGAAAGAATAGAAATGCAAACACTGAAACGGCTGAATTGAGTATTCTCGAGCCTCGCTCACGGTAAAGCTCGCCGAACAGAAATATGATGACAAATATCATAAGAACCGGTACGAGACCATGTTCACCATAGAGATACAGGGAGATCAAAAATGACAGACTGGCCAAAACTCCGAACCCCAATTGCCCGTTAGCCTGTTTTTTTTGAGCTAGCCCCAAATATTCATATAAAGACAAAATCACAAGAGCAGTGATCAATGCAAACCAGTATAAACCGCCCAGCCAGGCGAGTAAAACCAAAAGCGGACCAAAGCTCAGGGCAATACCTGCACGAACACCAAATGCTTTCCAATTCAAACCGACATTCTCCGTTTTTCTCATATTCGCAGTGATCCAAAGAGTTCAGTAATAGAACCCAGGCGATGTTTGGTGCAATAATTGTCCAGGCCACGCGCGATTTGGCAGGCACTTGAAGGGTGATAAAAATTCGCAGTGCCGACCTGAATGGCCTGTGCCCCAACAATAAGGAATTCCAGAGCATCCTCAACCGTTGCGATTCCTCCGATGCCAATGACAGGTATTTTTACAACACTCACCAATTCGAATACACGAGCCAATGCAACCGGTTTTATAGCAGGCCCTGAAAGACCGCCGGTAATGGTTGAGAGGCGTGGTTTTCGACGCTTGATATCAACGGCCATACCTACCAACGTGTTTATTGCCGAAATTGCATCTGCTCCTCCCTGTTCGACTGCCCGTCCGACATCAGATATTGAGGTCACGTTTGGCGTCAACTTGGCAATAATCGGCCGCCTGGTCTGTCGACGAACCTGCATAGTTACTTTTTGAGCAATACGGGCATCGGCGCTGAACGAAAGACCGCCTTCTTTGACATTAGGACAAGAATAGTTGAGTTCATAAGCATCGATTCCTGACACATCTTCGAGTCGGGAAACGATTTCAGGATAATCAAGACCCGTTTTTCCGGCCACATTAACCACAATCCTGGTGTTGCAGGTTCTGAGATAGGGCATTTTCTCTGCGATAAAGGCTTCCACCCCGACATTAGGCAAACCGATAGAATTGAGCATGCCTGCAGGGGTCTCTGCAATCCGCGGGGGATGATTCCCGGGTCGGGATTCGAGTGTCACAGTCTTTGTAACAATCGCCCCCAGCTCGGCAAAATCGACCAGTCCCTCGAATTCTGAAGCGTATCCAAAAGTGCCGCTGGCCACCATGACGGGATTGGCCATTTCCAAACATCCGATTTTTACAGAAAGATCACTCATCGACAACTATCTCACTCATATCAAATACAGGCCCATCTTTACATGCCAGATAATATTGTTTCCCCTGATGCGGAGGGTTTTTAATCGGTACAGGGCATCCCATACATGCACCGAAACCGCAAGCCATGGTATTTTCCACAGAAACAAAAGCTTCTAAATGATGTTGCTGACAATAGGTTTGCACTGCCCTGAGCATGGGGTTTGGACCACAGACCAGAACTCGTGTATCGCTTTTTTTCAAGTCGGGAAGGGTTTCGAGAGCATTGATGACGGTTCCCCTGATTCCTTTTGACCCATCATCAGTCGCTAAAATCAAATTACAATACTGGCTGATTTCCGAGAGACAGCAAAAATAATCGACCGAAGATACACCATAGATAAAATCAATTGTCAAATCGCGGTCTGCCACTTCTTGCAAAACTTTTAAGAACGGCGCGACACCCAGTCCTCCGCCGACTATTATCAGTCTGCTCTTGTCTTCAGGATACTCGAAATGATTCCCCAGAGGGCCGAGGACATCAAGTGTCAGAGGAGGGGTGAGTTGCGACATGATGCGGGTACCTTTACCCACTAGAGAAAAGAGCAGATCAAAAGTGCTTTTTTGCGGATTGACTCGATGAATACTAAAAGGCCGTCGCCAAAGAATATCCGTCTCTCGAGGAACTGCTACATTGACAAACTGACCAGCTCGTGCATGTTTGGCAATAAAGTCACTTTTAAGGGTTAGACAAAAGGTATCCTTGGCAACGTTATTACATGCAATAACGGCAGCATCAAAAAGTTTGGGATTCATGGATCATTCACAATCAACGCAATTCAGGTATTTGAACCGGTGCCCCAGAGGTATCCGGTTCTGTGGGCTCCTGGCGACCTTGAGGGTCTTCTTCCAGGTCTATCTTTTTGGGAACAGGTTTCTGCCGGGTATCTTTTTCAGAAATTCTTTCCACCTTGTCAGGAACAGACGGATCCTGAGAAGATTTGTCTTGCTCCCCGGCTGCTAATGAGTCAGACAGGGTAGACTGGGCAGCAGCAAGTGGCTCAGGCACGCGATCGGGTATTTTACTCTCTGCAGAATCGGGCGAATTCATATCTTTTTGGACAACCGCTCCAGAATCAGATAGGGCTCGAGTTGTCAATGAATCCGATCCGTTAGCCAAAGCCATAGAATCTAAAGGTAAAGAGTTCCCTAAAGAATCAGTTGCGCCAGCCAAAAGCAGAGAATCCTGTTGAGCTGCCTGCTTTAATGAATCGGCAATGGCTTTTTCTCTGGCTTTTTTCTCTTTCTGTGCTTTTTCCACTGCAGCCAGCTTGGGCTGCACTAACTTGGCATAGGAAGACTTTGCATCCAGTTCCATCAGCGACTGATATATGGCAATTGCCTTATCATATTCATATAGATCATTTTCATATATCCAACCCATATTTAACAATGCTTTACGTGCATAAGCCGACTCGGGATAGCGCTTTATCAGCCGTTTATAAAGCTGAATAGCAGCATTAAAATCTTTTTGTTCCCTGTGCATACTTTCAGCGAGCTCGAAAGAAACTTTTGCAGAATCGATTTTTTCCTCTTTTTCAAATCCAAGAACAAGCCGTGCGCCCTCTGCATGTCTTGAATGGGGATATAATTCGACAAGTCTCAAATAAATTGAATCAGCGATCTGATGATCTCTTAAAACCGAATCAAAAGTATAGCCCAGGGAGTAGAGAGCTCTGGCAGCCATGGTTGTATCGGTTGTTGTTTCCAAAATATCCAAATAAACATGGACTGCGCTATCTGGTTTGTCAAAATTAAAAAGCAGCAATTCCGCCAGCGCGAGCTTTTTTTCTACAATAGTGTATTTTTTTTGTTCCTGTTCCTTTGCTTTTTGAGCGGCCAAAGCTGCACTGTCTAAAGGAGCAGCAGCAAGCGAATCGTCTTCCACACCCACACCTTGACTTTGCACCACCTGATTTTGCGAACGAAAGCGATCTTCTTCAGTCAATATAGTGAGTGACTTTGGTGGTGGACGGTCACGACCGGCATAATTAATCCACATGCCATCAGCAGAGAGATCTATAGGTGCATCATCCGCTTTAGGGCCTTGGTGTTCGCCATCTGCCCCCTCACCCCCGGCATCGGTCGAATCACTTATTGCTTTTCTACCCTCCAAAACCGCGATTTCATCCAATAATCCGAGATAGGCTTTAATGTCATCGGCACGTTCCTGGGCTGTGGGTGCAATCAGAGAATTCGTATATTCCCCTCGTACCAACTCGTAATATTCCTGAGCTTTGGCAAGATCCTGATTTACAAATTCTTCGATCTCGGCAAGTGCAAAATAACTGCGCGCCGAAGCATCGGTACGGGGATGCATCTCGATGATTTCATTGTACCATTTTACAGATTCGACATAATCACTATTGAATCGCAAATTATCTGCCAGCTTTACCTTGATCATTGGCAGCTTTTTTTCATTCATCTCTTTTGATAATAGATCACTAAACGTTTTTATAGCAGCGTCAAAATCCCCGACATAGCTCAATGCCTCACCCAATTTATATACAGCCTGGGACTTGAAATCTTCATTGGGGCTTAATTCCACAGCCTTTTGCAGGATAGAGGGGGTAGGTTCGTAATTTTCCACTGCAAAGAGACACATCCCGAGACGATAGAATGACATAGCCTGGATCAGCTTATCGTCTGCTCGTTCTGCGGTTCTTTTATATTCTTCAGCAGCCAGCTCGTAATTGGCTTGTTCATAATAAAGCCCGCCCAGCTCGTATGCGGCTTCTTCCTGATTGTCTGAATCCATTTCTTCACTGGCGAGGATGTCACGCAATTTGCTTTCGGCTTTGTCATACTCTTTCAAGCCGATAAACGTCTTGGCCAGATCCAGTCTGGCCTGGCTGAGAAATTCACTGTTGGGGAAGATTTCAATCAACTCTTCAAACTTGCGTTGCGCCTTGGCATATTCGCGACGATGGTAAAAGCACTGCCCAAGCAACATAAGTGCATCATCAACATACTTGCTATCGGGATGAAACTCAAGAACTTTGGAAGCTTTTTCGATGGCAACCTGATAATTTTGCATTTCCGTTGTTGTGGGCTTGTTAGTGTCCAATTTATCATATTGGCCACTGCGACGCAAATTTTCTCGTTCTTCCGGAGAGAGTTCCACAACCTGATTGCGAAATCGCTTTTCTCGCTCTTTGGAGGCCTCTCGATATGCTTTTTTGGCATTATAAAAAGTATTATAATAAGCACATCCTGACAACAGCAACATTGCGGATAGAGCCAAAACACGAAATTTTATTAATACTCGCAATAGATTCAAAATCGCCTCAAATGTCAAAGGATCACGGGTCATCTGCGTGACCCGGGCCGTTGTCTTGCTAGCATGATACAAAAAATTTTACACTGATTTAAATGGATTGCACCTTTAAAAGTTCCCTGCCATTTTAAACTAGCAAAAATAAGAGACATACGCAAACGGATTTTGCCTTTTGATCCCGGATGATGTGACTTGCGGACAAAGAAAACGCAAAAACGGCCGTTTGAATTGACAATAAAGACCTATCGAGCCTTTTATCAGGCACTATGCGGACCAAACCATGCAGGTCTTGCCAGATAAGAGCGGTTTATCTGACGCAACAGAAAATAGCTCACAGCACCGACCAAAACACCCGTGAACCACGCAGGGATTAAAAATCCCGGCAACAACAAAAACACCTGATGCTGTCCAACAACAAGGAAATAAGCCAGTAGCAACTGAACAATATTATGACCGATAGCACCTACAACACTGACGCCGATGACACTAAAAACGTGACCAAAATTTTTAAACAAAATCATTGCAAAGGTAGCAGACAATCCTCCCACCAGGGAAAACAGGAAAATTGGATTAAACAATGATCCCAGGATCAGAGCCCCGATAGCAGTACGCAAAACAACAATCAGGAGAGCCGCCCGTGCACCATATAGATACAATGCCAAGAGGGTGGCCACATGGGCAAGCCCCGGCTTTACCCAGGGTACCGGTCTGGGGAGGATAGACTCGAAAAGAAAAAGCACCAGCCCCAGTGCGACCAAAAGGGAAAGATGAACCAAAATTTGATTATTTTTATGCATATTGTCCTATCCAGTAATAGCATCCAGACCGGGCTTGTCCAGAATTCTGATCACGATACGATTAGGTACACATACAATAATTTGATTGTGCTTGCTTATGGCTCCGCTTTTCACACAAAAGTGATTTTGACAATCACTTTCAATGATCCTTATAGCATGGTTTTTTACTTCCACAATGACCGGGCCTCGTTCTCCGCTTATCGTCACTCGTTGATCGGTCTTCAAGTCAAGATCCAAAAGTACCTGGCCCTTGTGGATAATGCGAGCGGTATGGGCGCCATGGCCAGCAGGGATAAACTGATAAAGCGTGGCAAAAGAGCCCAGCAACAGAAATAAAAGTAACCAGCGGTCCCCCAGAGTTAATATGTGTAGCATAGGGCGCCACGCGCGGGTAAACCCTTTCATGGCAAAGATTCCAAGGCTTGCAATCTTTCGTTAGCACGATTGATATATTCCAGCGACCCCTGGTGTAATGGATTTATGTCCAGAGCTTTTTCCCATTCGTCGATTGCAGCCTGATAATTTTCGTTCGAATAAAGCTGTATTCCCCGGTTAAAATATTCGTCAACCAGTTCATCCAGGCGTGCCTGGCATAGAGACTGCAATTCCATAGCACCACCATGGTTGGGTATCCGCTCGACAATCTGTTCTGTTTTATTAATACATTGGGTAAATGCACCACGAAAATAATCGCGTCTGGCTTGCTGATAAAGTTCTTCAACATCTATTGCGTGTACGATTTGATCTTTCAGTGCTTGTACCTGACGGGATTTTGAATCCAAACCCTCGATTGAATCCAAAACTGTCATGGCAAGACTCCACTCTCCGCGTTCCATATGATCCTTTACCCGCAGCAAGCGTTTTTCAGATACACTCGATAGAGTAGAATTGAGCTGTCGTTTTAACAAAAGTGCATCGTTATGACTTGGATCGACCTTTAAAATTTGATTGGTCAATGCCAAAGCCTTGTCATATTGATGTTCCTTTATAAAACTCTTGACGCGGGTAATTTCCTGATCGGCCCAACTCTGGATCCTTTGGCGCATCACCATGATTCTTTCACTTGCCAAAGAGTGTTCAGAATTAATTCTCAGCATCTGTTGATAACGATTCAAGGCAGCAGCCCAGGCCTGGTTCTCTTCAAAGCGCCTGGCTTCTATCATCAAATCGCTCAACACTTTCCGATTAGCTTGCTGTTCTTTGGCTATTCGATCAATATAATCCTGGGCTTCCCCAAATCGGGGAAGCTTTTCGAGTGCTTTTACAAACTCTTCCCGGGCTCTCTCGAGGTTTCTTTGGCTATAGTACCCCAGACCGCGATAGTAATAGTCTTGGGCTTCCTCTTGAAGGATTCTATCGATTTTTTGTAAATAGGCATCCGCTACCGGTTGCCCAGGTGAAACGAGTAAAATAGATTCAAATATTTCTCTTGCCTGACCGAGGTCACCTTGCTCGAAATATTTTATTCCCAATTGTGACCATTTTTCGGAATGAACATCGACCAGGGGGCGAATTTCCCTGATCGCTTGAGAAGCCTTTTTATTTTTCGGATCGAGACGCAGGATTTTAAGATAATTGGCCGCGGCACTCATGTACCAGTCTTTATCGGCAAATTCTTTGGCGACCACCAACAGACTATCGATACGAACATTTTCCTGTGAAACGAGCCCCTGTAACCGCCGCACCCATTCGATAATGGCCCCGTCCGACTCGTCATACGACAGAGCGAGCTTTACCTCTTTTAATGCCTGTCGTGTTTCACGGTTTCGCAAATGTGATCTGGCACGTTCATAATGATATTCTGCAACGGTTTTGGGATCGCGTCCCAGGCGAAACTGGGTTGTGGCCGCCACACGCTTGCTCTCGGCATCATAGACAAGCCCCACCTTTAAAGCACCCAAGTTTAACTGAGAACCGACTGCCCACAAATCAGAACTTCCATTCTGAATTCCGGCCATCACAGAAAACGAAGGCAAAATATCCAGTTGTAAGCCAACGTGTTCAGTGTCGAGGCCTCTCTGAAAATGGTGTGCATAAAAAAAGGAAAGATGGTCGGGCCACATTTCATAACGAAACCCCAGTCTTGTCTGATGATCATATTGAGGAGCGCCAAGGGGAATATTTTGAATAGCCAATCCGAGTGTCAGCCGGTCAGCAATCCATGCCAGATTTTTATCAACGGCTCGTGCAAAACCGGGACGCCAAATAGCACCAAGGCCCAAAACACCCCAATCATCATCTTGCCATAAATTCAATCCGATAGATACCCCCATTGCCAGAGTGCCCCAGCGTTTGCCCCATCCGGTCATATATGAATCCATAGGATTGTTCATAAAGGGCACACGAGTCATGGCGGCACTAAATGCACCATATTTCGGCGAGAAATGGGCCAGCGCACTGTAATTAAGAGTATAAGGTTCATGCAAGGAAACCAATGCTTGATGGGAATTTATATAACCCAGAGCAGCAGGGTTCCAATACAGGGTAGCGGCATTGTCATGCAGGACAACACCGGAACGGCCAAGTGCGAGGGAGCGGGCATTTGGTGTAAAATCGAGAAAATGCGATTGGGGAAAACACGGCACAATGCTCCCGCTCTGGACAAGAACAATAATGTAGAAATATGTAATAAGGCGTTGATGCATAATGGACATCACATGATAATAGCGCGGTCGTAATCGATTTCAAAGACTTGAACTGTTTGACTGCGACCTTTAACACGAATAGGATTCAAGCGGATGGTAGGATATTCTCCATCGAGTTGCTTGACCATTTCAAGAGGAGCAATGATTTGCCCGGGTTTGGCCACAGCACAGAGCCGAGAAGCGAGATTGACAACATCACCAATAACCGTATAATCCAGACGGCTTTTTGAGCCCATATTTCCCATAACCGCAGGGCCGATATGCAGACCGCAACCCACAGCCAAGACCACCAGACCACTTTTGCGCCGACGTGCGTTGAGTTCACGAATGGATCTTTGAATCTCTACCGAAGCATGGATGGCATGATCAGCTTGATTATCGCCCAAAAAAATAGCCATTACCTGATCACCCATAAACTTGTCGACAATACCATGATTTTCTTCAATGATTCGTGCTTGCAAGTCCAGATAGATATTGATCAATTCGACAATTTCTTCAGGAGCTAGCCTTTCCGTCAAATTGGAAAAATTTCGCACATCCGAAAACAGACATGTCACCATCCGGCGTTCGCCTATAGGCAGCAAATCATCATAGGTAGAGCGTTTGCGAATCATTTGAACGGTCAACTTTGAAACGAATTTTTGCATTTGCATTTTTTCCCGCAAATGCACGATCATACTGTTAAATTCTTTGGCCAATTGACCAAGCTCGTCTCGCGTGATCACAGGAATCTGTGCATTGAGATTGCCCCGTCCTACACGCCGTACACCTTCTGATAGCGCATCGATTTGCCCGGTCATCTTTTTGGCAACGTAAAAGACTAACAACACAGACAAGGCCATGACAAGAAAAGAGGTCGTGATAATAGTCTGAGTGGCCCGATTGATCGGACGCAAAATCTCACTTCTGGAAAATCCCAATATAGTGACACCCAGAAAAATTCTATCCTGTCCTCTCTTTGCATAAAGAGGATGAATATATTCGATAACATTTTTTGTCACCCTGGTGTCAGTGTCCTGCAATCGAGTAAAATACAAACTATCTGAAATGGAAATGGTTTGATTAATTTGCTCTTGAGCGGTATGCGCAACAACTGAACCATTTCTATCTACCACGCAGGCATAGACCAGGCCTTCGATATCTTCATTATAGATATCATGAATGGCTTCACGAATATGTCCGGCATAAACCGACCCGGTATTGACATCACGATCTGAAAGATAATAGAGTAACAAATCTTCTTTGATAGCCTGTGAAACGTGACGAAGAGATAGGTTGCATGTCTCTTCCAGACGGTCATTTAAAACGGACTTGCCATGATGCAACAATAGCAGGCTGAGAGCAGACATGGACACCACCACCAAAATACCGGTGGTGATAATCATCTTTACCCGAATTTGTTTTCGGGCATACCATTGCCACATCGATTTTACCCACTGATCAATTATAATCGACAGGCGATGAAAAAGACGAGAATGATTCTGGTTTTCGGGTTTTGATTTCAAGGTTTATGACAGATTATCTTTTGACATTGTGCAATAAATTTTATCGAATTAGTTATCTATTCAACCACAATCACTTCTTCGACCTGAATTTGATTATTTTTTTCTCCCAGCGCTGGCGAACCGGCCTTGTACAAATATATAAAAAACATCATTCCGACAAAAAACAGAGCGATGAGACGCAATATGGACCCCTTTTCAGCAGGCGGACTCTTGCGTATTCGACGAAATTTAATTCTACCTGCATCCTCATCCTCAGCTTCAGGGTTATAAAACTGGCATTTATAATCAAATCCGCGAGTTTTTGGAAGCTTTTGCATAAGCATGACTCAACCCTCCCCTCATCTATTGAGGACTCGTTAAAGCGCTTAGCGTGAAAAGTTTGCCAGCCATTCGCAAACCAAATCCTGTTTAGCATTACATAGGCTGGTGGGCACTGTATAATTGTTAACGATCATAGAAAAAACCAGTTCCTCTCCGTCCCGGGTCGTCACATAACCGGAAAGTGCCCGAACCCGATTGATATAACCGGTCTTTGCATGGACATTGTCCTCTGCTGCCGTTCCCTGCATACGCTTGGAAATGGTACCGTCAACCCCTGCGATGGGCAAAGAGTCGTAATAATAATTCCCATAGGTGTGCTGGCGCATAGTGCGCAATAAAGTTATAACACTCTGTGGCGATACCATATCGACACGGGTCAACCCAGAACCATCTGCCATAAATATTTCCTCAGGATTGATGCCCATTCCGGAAAACAGTTCTTTAGCGACTTGTTCGCCTGCATCGGCACTTCCTTTTCCGGCATACTCTTTACCGACCACACGTAATAAAAGTTCCGCAAACAGGTTCTGACTGACCTTGTTTACGGTTTTGATGATCTCATGCATGGGCGGAGCATAATGAATAGCGACCCTCTGGGATTTATCATATTCAAATCCCGGCAATTCATCTATATCAAAAACCTCTCCGGAGGTTATTCCATTTTCCTCTAAAACAGATCGCAATACGACCACGGTATAACGTGTCGGATTCTCTACTGTAACCCATTCGGTTTGCTTTTCTTCTTTCTTGTACAGCGACCCCGTACAGACAACATGATTTCCACCCTGCTGGCGGTCGAGTCTGATACGAGTACCCTGTACTTTGTCAGCAGTTTTGACCCGATTTTCCAGCGTAATATAATCGGTCCTGGGTTGCAATCGAAAAGAGGTGCTGTCTCCCACTGAATCGCCCGGAGTAAAGATAATGTCAACGCAATTATCGTTAAAGGTCAAGGCGCTAATTTGAGCGGCATAATAGTCTGACTGGTAATCCCAGGACCACGCCTCGCCTAATAATTCATCATCAAAATAGGTGTCATCGCCAATGATGCGTCCTTGAATTTTCCGAATGCCTGCTTTTTTCAAACTATCGGCCCAGGTTTGAAAGACCCATGTCATATTGCCATCGTAATATCGCCCACTCAGTGCCGGATCAGCCATTCCCCGAACGACCAAATCTCCCTTTAATACCCCCTGATCATCGATCTCACCCGTTGCATACACCTCTGTTTGCAGTTGAAAATCCGGCCCCAGTTTGATTAGCGCAGCTGCTGTAGTGAACAATTTCATATTGGAAGCTGGCATAAATCCTTTACGGGCATTGCGCTGAAAGATTATTTCACCTGTTTCCAGAGATTGAATAGCAACTCCCCAATGTGCATTGTAAAATGCCGGATCAGAAAATACGTTATCGAGATTTTGTACGAGTTCCGTGAGTGGGTCGGGTTTTAATGTTGTTTGCGGATGCTGAGTGCATCCCCCGGCAATATAGACACCCAAACCAAACAGTATTGGAAAGACAATTTTTTTTAATTTCATCAGATTCAACAGTTATCGTTTAGTGGCATTTTTTCAGAAATTAGATAAATTCCGCTAAAGAATCAAGACTTTTCGGCAGTTGCTTTTAAGTCCTAAAGTCATTATCTTGGCGGCATGGCCTGATCACAAATCACTTTTGAGGAGAAAACCGTGAAAGATATTGATTCCAAATTTTCTCAGCTTGTTCATATTATGGAAAAATTGCGCAGTGACGATGGATGCCCATGGGATCGTAAACAAACCCATCAAAGCCTTAGGCAACATCTTTTAGAAGAAGCCTATGAGGTGCTGGAGACGATAGATGAAGAGCGTTATGATGAATTGGCCGGAGAACTGGGTGATTTGCTCTTGCAAGTGGTCTTTCATGCCCAAATGGCTTCAGAATCAGATCGTTTTACCATGAATGATGTTCTCGATTCGATCATAACAAAGTTAATTCAAAGACACCCTCATGTCTTTGGCGACAAGACGGTCGAAACAGCCGAAGAGCAAATTCAGTTGTGGGAACAAACCAAGATCAAAAATGAGGGCAAGAAATCTGCTTTGGATGGTATTCCCAAACAATTGCCTGCCCTGGTACGGGCCTATAGAATGCAAGGCAAGGCGGCTGCCGTAGGATTTGACTGGCCTCAGATCGAACCCGTTTGGCAAAAACTCGAGGAAGAGATTAAAGAGTTAAAGCACGAAATAACCGATTCCAATAAAGATCTCATCGAAGAAGAGCTGGGTGATGTATTATTCACCGCTGTCAATTTGTCTCGCTTTGTGCATATAAACCCGGAAGATGCACTACGCAGAACCATAGAGAAATTCGATCGCAGATTCAGAAAAATCGAGGCGATATTGCAGCAACAAGGGAAGGCCATGCAAACCGTCTCTTTGGAAGAGATGGATTCGATATGGGACTCGATAAAGTCACAAGAAAAAGAAAAAACCTGAATCAAGACCCAAAAAAAAGGCTCGCCGACCGGCGAGCCTTTTTTTTATTCTTCTTCTTTGGATTCTTCAATAACTTTTTGTTCCAATTCCTTGGGTACGGGGTCATAATGCGAAAAACTACGGGTATGAGTCGCCCGGCCCTGAGTGATAGAACGAAGTGTCGTTGCATAATTAAAGAGCTCGGCCAGGGGCACCTGAGCTTTAACGACCTGAAATCGACCTTCAGCCTCCATTCCGAGAATCTTGCCCCTGCGGCTGGACAAATCACCCATGACATCGCCCATATAATCTTCAGGACATTTGACCTGCACCTCATATATTGGTTCAAGCAGATTGGGCTTTGCGCTCTTTATGCACATTTTAAATACTTCGCGTCCGGCAATTTGAAAAGCAATATCCTTGGAATCTACGGGGTGATATTTGCCATCATAGACCATACATTTTACATCAACGATTCTATACCCGGCAATAGCCCCCTCTTCGAGGATCTGCTTGACACCTTTTTCAATAGAAGGGATAAAAACCGATGGAATAGCACCTCCCACAATTCGACTCTCGAATTCGAAACCTTCGCCACGAGGTAAAGGCTCGATGCGCATCCAAACCTCACCAAACTGACCCGCACCACCGGTTTGTTTTTTGTGGCGATATTTTTCATCCGCTTTGCCGGTAATGGTTTCACGATAAGGTATTTTGGGACGTTTTTGATCAACATCGACCCCATATCGTTCTTTTAAACGCTGAATAATAATGGCAAGGTGCAATTCGCCCTGCCCGGCAATAACAGTCTGTTTAAGCTCCGGATCCACGGTCACTGTAAAGCTGGGATCTATTTCGTTCAATGTATGCAAACCGGTACCGATTTTTTCTTCATCGCCTTTTGCTTTTGGAGAAACAGCCAGCTGAACAACAGGCTCCGGAAATTCAATGCCTGGCAACACCGCAAGACGCTTTTTGTCTGCCAGAGTATTCGTTGTATGGGTATCTTTGAGTTTCACCAGCGCCCCAATATCCCCCGCGCCAAGAGAGGACAACTCTTTTCTATTCTTGCCTTGAAGAGTATAAATAGTCCCTATCTTTTCCGAATTTTTACGAGAGGTATTCATGACATCATTTCCTGATTCAATCTTTCCGGAAAAGACCCTCAACAAGGAAAGCTCACCCACATGCATTTCAGACAATGTTTTAAAAACCAATCCACAAAAAGGCGAATTCAGATCAGCAGTGATCTCCAGTGTACCATCTTCCGCATCATTCACTTCAAGCCCGGGCATATCCTGCGGGGAAGGGCCATACTGGGCGATAAAATCCAAAAGACTTGCTATCCCGTAATTTTTATTCGCGGCGGTGCAAAGGACAGGAAAAATCGTACCCTTGATGATTCCGGATTTTAATCCTTTGACAATCTCGTCTTCAGTCAGTTCACCGGAATCGAAATATTTTTCCAGAATCTCATCGTCAGATTCAGCAATCTGCTCGATCAAGGCATTACGCATTTCATTTGCCTTATCTTTGAGTTCCGTCGGTATATCTTCACTCTTGTATTTTCCGGAATTATCCGATTCAAAGGTGAGCTTTTTCATGCGCAATAAATCGATAACCGCATTGAACGTTTCACCCTCAGTTACGGGGAACTGTACTGCGACTACAGCGTGACCATAAGCTTCCTTGGCTTGATTAAATACTTTTTCGAATCTGGAATGCTCGCGGTCCAAAAGGTTGACTGCAAAAATTCTCGGCGTAGAATATTCTTCCAGAATCTCCCAGGTCAGTTCTGTGCCCACTTCTACTCCTGCAGTAGAATTGAGCAAAACAACAGCGAGATCGGTCACCCGCAGCCCACACTTTACTTCGCCGATAAAATCCTGATAGCCTGGTAAATCGAGAATATTGATCTTGTTTTTTTTCCATTCTACGTTGAGTAATGTGGCTCCAATAGATATTTTGCGTTCGATTTCATCACTTCTGTAATCAGATGTCGTTGAACCATCATCGATAGTACCCATGCGAGTCGTTACACCAGCCGCATAGAGCATTCCCTCAGCCATGGTTGTCTTTCCGACAGATTGATGTGAAACCAGGCCAATATTTCTAATTTCGTTAATGCCATATTCTTTCACAATCATCCTCCTGAAAAATGTTTACGCTTTTTGCGTGACAGGCTGATCTCGTGTTGAGCAACAAGATCAGCCTAGTCTATCAGATATGATTTATTCCTTGATCGCCAATACGAGTTTGAATAGATTTTAAAAATCGCCTGAGGATTCGACCTGTGGCGTTTTTGGGCAGACTCGAACTGAATTCTATAAATTTCGGACTTTTATAAACCGGCAGATATTCCTGGCAAAACGCAATCAGTTCTTGTTCGGTTGCACTTTTTTCGAATTCCAGGACCACTGTAGCATGTACCTCCTCACCATAAACCGGGTCCGAAAGGCCGATGATCGCAGCTTCTGATACTGCTTCATGACTGAGCAGAACCTCTTCCACCTCGTTTGGGAAAATGGTAAAACCTGCTTTTGTAATAATATTCTCTTTTCTCTCCTGGACATATAAATTGTGGTACATATCCAGATAACCCATATCTCCGGTAAATAGCCACCCATCGACCATTCGCTTGTTTGTCTCTTCGGGCTGCCCGAAATATCTTGTCATCATGCCAGGACTCTTTACCCAGATCTCACCGTTGGTATGAGGCTGTAAAAGTTGTCCCTTGTCATCCCGGATCTGGACTTCTATCCCCATAAGCGGAACACCCACAGAGCCGGTGCGTTTTTCCCGTTCGAAACGCTGGCATGCCACTAAAGAACCGGCTTCGGTCAGGCCATAGGCTTCCAGCAAAAGAGTCTGATATTTTTCTTCAAACGAAAGCACGACTTCTGAATCCAATTTTCCACCGTAACACAAACAGAGCCTGAGATCTGGTAAAGGGTTCGTGCTCTCTGGCCCCGGTACCATAGCGCGTATAACTCCGGGGGAAGCAGGTAAAAACGTTATGCCTGCCCTGGCCATGGACTCGACAATCGTTGCGGAATCTAATCGAGGAAAAAGCTCGCACGTCGCACCATGCAAAAAACTCATGTGCATAGCCATCATTTGAGCAAATGGATGAAACAAAGGCACTATTCCTGCAATACAGTCCCGTTTATCAATTTTGAACATGGACTGGCCAATGTCAACAATAGCACAAATCGACTCGTGAGTCAATTCCGCTCCATGAGCTTCGCCTGTTATGCCTGCAGTATAATTAATTACCGCGATATCTTGAGGGTCAATTTCAGCACTGGTTTGCAATGGTGGAGATGATTCGATCAGTTGTGTCAACGCGAGCGTATTCTGAGGTATTTTTTCTCCGAGAAAAATCAAATCCTGACACTTTGGAGCAAGATGTAAGGCTTTCAGCACCAGGTCCTTGAACCCGACCCAGGTGATAAGTACTCTGGAACCACAGTCATTCAGGTAAAAAGCCAATTCATTGGCATTATACATGAAATTTAATGGAACGACTATAGCGCCGAGGTGTAAAATAGCATAGGTGCAAATCGGGAAATGAGCGATGTTGGGCAATAAAACCGCGACACGATCTCCTTTTTTCACCCCAAGCTGCTGGAGCCCATGAGCTAATTTCTGAGTGGCCGTTAAAAGGCGTTCGTATTCGATGCGCTGATCCATTATTTGAAGCGCAATTTGCTCTGGCACTTTATTTGCAGTTTCTTGCAACCTTGAAACGAGCGTGGACAAAACCACTCCTTTTCTCGGCTAGATAAGGAAAAAATTGGAGTAATTACTTGTTTCTATTATGTTAACTGTTTGAACGCCATCTCCCCCGGCCTACAATTCGCGTTTCAAATTGATACAGTCTGGACAAGTTGGATAAAATACCCTTAATCAAGCAAAATGTCAAGAATTTTTTAGAGGCATTATGACTCTCAAATCAATCACAAAAAATTGTACCAAAATTCATTTTTACATAAATATAGATGCTCTAAAAAGTGTTACAACAAGCACAATCATGAATCCATAATTAAAACATATAAATATCATGAAAAAATCAATTCTTTTTATTACATTGCTCACAACGGTCATTCTCTTGTTCAGAAATCCGATTATTGAAGCGAGTCAAAAAGTTTATGATAAATGGATGGCGCTGACATTGGTCCTCGATCTTATTGAGCGATACTATGTCACCCAAAAAAATCCTGATGAGCTTTTGGACTATGCCATAGAGGGCGTTTTGGATCATCTTGATCCCTATTCCAGCTATCACTCTCCAGATGCTTATCAACAGTGGCAAAAAAAATTTCACGCTTATCATGGAATCGGACTTAAATATAGCAAAGTAGACGATCGTCTCTATGTCACGTCTATTACGGAGAGCGGCCCCGCTGACATTGCCGGTATTCGATTGGGTGATCAGATCATCCGCATCAATGGACAAGCGGTTAGTCAACTTTCAAAAAAGGATATTCAAAACCACCTTTCGACCAGCGAACTAGAAAAACTAAATCTCGTTCTCTACCATGACGTAAATCTTCCACCACAAACCCTTGCCATCCCTCGTGCCAAAATTCCGGTGATAAGCATACCCTGTGCGTATATGCTGGATTCCGAAACAGGCTATATCCGGTTGGATCATTTTAGCGATATGACGTCATATGAGCTTGACCGGGCATTCGCCAAACTCAATCTGGAGGGAATGAGAAACCTGATTTTTGATTTACGTGATAATGGAGGAGGTACACTGGATGCAGGCATTCAGGTTGCAGACCGGTTTATCCCCGGAAAACGATTGCTGGTATATACTAAAGGAAGATCAAAAGAATCGTCAAGAGAATATTACTCGTCCCAGCAGCAAACCCTGCCCATGATTCCCTTGGTCGTTCTGATTAACAAAGGCACTGCCAGTGATGCAGAAATAGTAGCTGGCGCTATTCAGGACTGGGATCGAGGCCTGATCATCGGGCAAACCTCCTTTGGCAAAGCAATGATTCAGACTGAGTTTCCATTTCAAGACGGCTCGGTGCTTTTCCTGACGACATCTGTTT
This sequence comes from uncultured Cytophagia bacterium, assembly GCA_964400115.1. Lineage (GTDB taxonomy): Bacteria > Zhuqueibacterota > Zhuqueibacteria > Residuimicrobiales > Oceaniaggregativiventaceae > Oceaniaggregativivens. The sequence goes on along the minus strand of CAYNUX010000020.1, from coordinate 1,483 downwards.
ATTATACTCCTTTGGGCAGATGTATACAAAACCAGCTCGCACCCGAAGGAAAAACATTTAAAACACCAAGGGGCAGAACCGTATACGGGGGTGGCGGCATAAAACCAGATATACATATAAAGGCAGGCCAGGATACCCTTCCCGAAATTCTGTCAAGATTATATCGTGAGAAAGGCAATCTTTTTTTCCAGTTCGCAGATAATCTCGTACGAAAACAAAACATTCAAACCCAACAGGTCAAAGTGTTTGTGGAAAACTTTAGTGTGGATCGGGTCATGCTCGAATCTTTTCAAGATCATGTAAAAAATATGGGGGTGAGTTTGACCGATAAAGAGCTTGACGTGTTTCAAAATGAACTAAAGGATGCCATAAGAACCGAAATCGCGGGTCGGTTATGGGGAGATGAGGGCAGATATATCGCCCAAACACTGTATGATAAAGAAATCGAAAAAGCTGTGCAATCAATACCGCAGGCAAAAGAGTTACTCGACTCTCGAAATCATTTCTAAATCAACAGAAAAAGACCTTGACAGGTAGTTGGATATATTGTAATTTACAATAATTTGTATGAGTATAATATCTCGAATTATTTACCGGCTGCACTGTAAAACCTAACACTCGCTGGAGCATGTTATGCCTGAGCCGCTTTTATTTACCAAAGGATCCCCGGGTAGAATGGGTGTTTCCTTGTCAGACCCGGATGTACCGGTAAAGTCTTTGGATGAGCACATACCTGCCCGGTTTTTACGTCAGCACCCTCTGCGTTTGCCTGAATTGAGCGAAATGCAGGTCATGCGACATTTTATCAATCTTTCTGTACAGAATCACCATGTGGAAAAAAACATGTATCCGCTTGGCTCCTGTACGATGAAATATAACCCTAAGGTGAATGAGGATGTGGCCGCAAAACCCGGGTTTTCTCACGTGCATCCAATGCAGCCCGATGATACAGTACAGGGATATCTGCAATTGCTATATGAAACATCAGAATATCTGTGCGAAATATCTGGTTTTGATGCCACAAGTTTACAGCCGGCTGCGGGTGCTCATGGAGAACTTGCCGGTTTGATTATCATCAGAGATTACCACGAATCGAGAAACGATCAGCGGCAGTTCATTCTCATTCCCGATTCTGCGCACGGCACCAATCCGGCCAGCGTTATTATCGCAGGTTATAAGGCACGCGCAGTAAAATCCAATGAGCTCGGTCTCATCGATCTCGACGATTTGAAAAACAAACTCGATGATACGGTGGCCGGGCTTATGTTAACCAATCCCAATACCCTCGGCCTGTTTGAACGGGAAATTTTAACCATCTCAGAAAGAGTCCACCGCTATGGGGCTCTGATGTATATGGACGGGGCTAACATGAACGCATTGTTAGGCCTGGTCAAACCCCGCGAGATGGGATTCGATGTGATGCACTTTAATTTGCATAAAACTTTTTCCACGCCACATGGAGGAGGGGGGCCAGGTTGAGGAC
>CAYNUX010000019.1:12456-21203 GCA_964400115.1 uncultured Cytophagia bacterium | reverse complement strand
TTTTGTATCTGTCCAGTTTCCATCCATATCCATAAAAAACAAATCGCAAGGAAATCGTTCATAGTCGGGATACCCATAGGGTGCTCCCCAATCCTGATTCATCTCAAACATAATATAGGGAAGATCACCCATGAAAATCGCTCCTTGCAAGGATTGATTCTCTTGATAAAGTCGAATGAGAAATTGACGGAGTCCTTGTGCATCTCCTTGTTGAAAAACCATTATAACCGAAGAATAACCGGATTGAAACAAATCTGCCTGAAAGCGCTCTAGTTCTAAGGATAATTCATTTGCGATATGTTCTGTGACAATGATACAGATTCTCGAGGATCCTTTTTCAAAGTGGGGGGAGGAGTAATCTGCTTTTATGATCTGCAGGGGAATTTTAGCATTACCCGCTCCTCTGGGATCAGCTTTGCTTACTGCAAAATCGTGCTGTGGATCAATCCACCTGCTGGGAAGTGGTTCTGTTGAAACTTGAGATCTTGCCGGAACGAGCCAGAACAAGTTGATTAAAATTGCCAGGGTTAGATGATATTGTTTATGCATATTGAGAATAGAAAAAGGGCAACCGGATGCATATCGATCAAAGATGCATCCAGGCTTGCCCTTTTGTCCTTATTTTAATAGAAGCATTTTTCGAGTTTGTTCGAATTCATTGATCCCGATAGTATAAAGATAAGAGCCAGAGGGAACCATGCGTCCGTTATGATCTCTACCGTCCCAGATCACAGTATGTGCTCCCGCTTGGATAGGGCCTTGGACAAGTGTGCGGATATGTTGTCCTTTCATATTATAGGCATTCAGCAGAATATCACCTGCTTGTTTGATTTGAAATCTGATCAATGTTTCCGGATTGAATGGATTCGGATAATTTTGCATCAACTTATAATCGCTGGGTTTGGCCATCGTAACATTGATGGGCCCATGTTCGGTGGACACTCCATTAAAATCGATATCCACGAGCTTGTACCAATAATCCTGATCAGGCGCGAGTCCGGAATCTTTATCCTCATACCGGTAGGTCTTTGAGATTTGAGAATTGCCCTGACCGGGGATCATATTTTGTGTGATCCGTTTATAATCGCCCTTTTCGTGGTCTGCGCGATAAATAAGAAATCCTGCATTATCCGACTCGCTTTCAGTCGTCCATTTCAGCTCTACCACCCCTTCATTGGAATGAGCACTAAAGGAGCTCAATTCAATGGGTACCAAGACTGTGACAGTGATATTATCCTGGTTGTTATTGCGGTTAGGATCAGAGCTGATACTGGATCCGATAGTCACTTGATTGAGATTGTCTCCCAAGTTTGTATTATTTGCTCTGGTCCTGACTGTAATTTCATATTCTTCATCGGGTAAGAGATCTCCGATATTCCATATGAGCGGATTAGGTCCTGCTGTTTGGGCTGGTGATGCGTCGATAAAATCCAGTCCATTGGGGAGTATATCCAGGATTTGCACATTTTTTGCTGTATCCGGCCCGAGATTTGTGCAATTCAAGATAAAGGTTGCAATATTATTGATATGCACTTGCAAACTATCCACAGATTTTTCAACCTGAAGATCGGCCAGGTAGTTTCTTATCAAACCTGCATCCATATGGTCGATATGCTGATCACGACTCAGGGTGAATAGAGGGGTATAACCGTTCAGGGGATTGGCATCCGAATCAATCGCATCGTCATCCACATCCTGTAAGGTAAAGATATGGGTTTCAGGAGCATCAAAGCCGAGGTAGTATTCGCCAGAGTCAATTTCCTCAAATTCATAGGCGCCATTCATGCCTGACTGAATAGAGGCGATCTCTTGATCCTGTGAATTATATAATTGGACCAGAATACCGGGCATGCCGGATTCTTGGTTGTCCTGGAGCCCATTTTCATTTGCATCATTCCAAACTCTTCCACTGAGAAGAGTATTCAATCTGTCCAGCGTGTTAGTATCGCATGATTCAACTTCCGGAAACCTATTGCCCAACGCATCCTGAAAGGAAACAATGGCGCAATTTATCATTTCCTGGGGAGCATCAGGTTGAATCTGAAATGTCAACTCTAAAATGATCGATTCGCCTGGTAAGAGAGGGTCTGACAAGTTCCATGAAACAGAGTGTTCTGTTGGAGAATACGATCCCGCAAGGTTTGCAGATATAAACTCAACGCCCGGCGGCAAAGAATCGTTGACCCGAACATCGATGGCAGCATCACTTCCCTGATTCGTCAAAACAAGTTGTGCGGTATAATCCCGACCGATTCGTACCAAATCAACACCATCATCTTTGATCAACTGTATATCCGGCATTGTAGGTTCGGTGTCATGAAATGGGGGACCATAAAAGATAAATTGGTTCAAATCTCCCATTGAAAATTCAGCTTTCCACCAGCCTGGGGCCGGGTCAGGAAACTCGTCACCTCCTTCTGTGGGGAGTTCTGCACTTCCTGTATTCCAGAGCATATCCCCTGAACGCGTTCCGGAATAGGTGTTTCCAAGTGGATCTGTATAGACAAGGGTCTGTCCTGGTTCTGTGTTGTCCATATCAAAATTGAATAAATTCAGATTGGATTCTCCATCACTGAAAAACCACAAAGTGACGTCACCCCCCCTAAGGATTTGCATACTTGTATGCAGAGCTTGCAAAACGAGTTCGTCACCACTGTGGGGAATACCATCCGGATCGGATTCCTCAATTCTTAGCTGATAGCTGTTTTGATCATCCAGTGCAGTACGCGAGTGCAGGGTGTAGATTCCTGTGTGTGTGCCAACAGTAAATGAATGGAAAGGAACCCACAATTCATGGGTTGCATTCGAAGGCTGATAGGTCATCGAATGAAGAGGTGTGGGATCTTGTTCGTAATAGAGCTCGAATGTCGTTTCATCCCATGCCGTGCCGCGTTTTCGTTCTTCATCCAGATCTCTCGCATCGATTGTACTCCAGGATTCAGGATCATAGATTTCTATTGTGATTTCAGTTTCTGGTGACACGGTTGCAGGCACAACAAGCCGGTAGATATGATCACTATTTCCGGCATCGGGATGTTGATTGGTCCACCAGTCACCGTCGTTAAACTCTGCTTCCGGGCCGTTGGTTTGCAAAAAAACATTGCTGCTGCGTGGAAAATAAAATGGGTCGGCCACTAACTGTGTCGAGAAAACAAGACATGCCAGCATAATTTTGATAATATCGGGGCATTTGTTGAACATGATTCCTCCAAACAGTTCTTTTGTTGTGACATAAAAGCCACATTCATGAAGCAAAGGATAAATCTCCCATAAAAGAATTGATTCAAGTTAAATAAAAACAATTTAATTTTTCATGGCGAGTACATTATCACTGTAATCTAGAGATTATAAATACAAAAGGTGTGCCAGAGGAGTTCAAAAAAGGGAGGCCATAAAGCCTCCCTTTTATTTATTTGATGAGTTCAAGTTTGCGGGTCATGCTTGAATCGTTGAATTTCAGTCGGTAGAAATAAATTCCCGAGGGTAGAGGATTATTGTTTTGATCCTGCCCATTCCAGATAACCATGTGATGGCCTGCAGCTTGATAGTCTTCCACCAATTGCTTGACCCTTTGGCCCATCACATTATAGATGCTCAATTTTACCTTACCGGCCTCTTGCAAAGAGTAGAGAATTGTGGTTTCAGGATTCAATGGATTGGGGTAGTTTTGATAAAGAGTCATTTCTATGGGCACTGTTGTCATGGCCATAATCGGACCATGAAATGTTCGTATGCCATTAAAATCCACATCTACCAATTTATAAAAGTAGTCTTTATCTGTTTTCACTGATTTGTCCAGATACCGATAAGTGTGCGCTCTGTTGGAATTTCCCTGACCGACAATAGCGTTCGGGGTGATTTTTTCATAAGGACCTTCTTCATCCAGCGATCTGTAAAGATAAAAACCAAAATTGTCGCTTTCAGATTCTGTTGACCATTTAATCTCGATTCCCTGTTCCACAGTTTGTGTCGATAATGAAGCCAATTCAATGGGTACCAGATTGTCTATCTCGATTACAAAACGGTTGTTTTCGCGATTGGGATCACAGCTGCTGCTATGCACCGAGAAAACATTTTCAATGCTGCCCAAGAGTTCTGTGGTTTGATATCGAATATCTATTTTCAAGGTTTCATTTGCGGGGACATTCTGAAATTGCCAGGTCAAAGGTTCTGAACCGGGAATTGCGCTGGGATTGGCAGTGAGTAGAACAAGGCCTTCTGGGATCTCATCCTCTACGATCACTTGTTCGGCCGGATCTGGACCGTTGTTAAGGGCATACACTGTAAGGGTAAATTCCTCGTTCATAATGGTTTCTATTTTGCTCGGTTCGACCCAAATGATCATATCCGAACGGTCGGGCGGACAAAAGCCAGCATCCCAGGTATCCTGAAACTCACCTTCAGCCAGTGTGATGGTTGGTGTCATCATTGTCGCGGGATTAAAATCGGAATCCCGGTTATCGTCGCTTCCTTCATCCATGGCCATCAACGGAAAACGGGGAGGGGGAGATACTTTGAGCCTGTAATCGCCAGCAGAAAGTCCGGTAAAAGAGTAATACCCGGAGCTATTTGTAAGTGTCGAATCAAGCGGCTGCATGGTATTTGCATCCAACAACCAGAGTTTCACATTTTCCAGACCCGGCTCGCCACTATCCTGGAGGTTATTCTGGTTTAAATCGACCCAGCAAAAGTCGCCGATACCTCCTTTTTGTTCCTCTTCAAGAGGCAATACGGTGCCCAGAGCGAACCAGTTAAAGCTCGCTGCATGATAATCGGGGACATCTCCTACAGATTCTAGTTGGAAAGCAGCATAGGATTGTCCTGAATTGACTTGTAATCGATTGGTATAGATATCCATATTATTTTCCACCGGATGGCCAATGGGGGCCGGTATACCTTCGATAACAGAGGCTTGAGGACTATCGATGAGATTTGAAGGAGCACTACCACTGCCGGACTGATGCCAGATGGCTGAAAGCCGGGAGTTGTTTATGATTCCCCCGACCAATAGGGTATATTCGAGAAAGCGATCTGAAGATTGAGGTTCAAAATCCACGACTCCCACATGAGAATTGGGGCCGCGGGGGGATTCATATTTATAGTATGCTGCATCGAGTCCCTCTAAAATCGATACTTTTTGAACGGGTAAATTATCGTTTTGATAGACGACTGCCAGAGCGACCCCATAGTTAGATCGCATGGGACCAAAGTCAGAAATATTTAGCGTAGAGGTACCTTGACTCAGGAGATGTGTCACAGCTTTTCTATAGGTCAGGTGCCAGGTCGGGTCTTCCAGCGTCCACCATGGATCAGGGCCATAAGTAGTCTCGGCGATAATCGTATTCTTGGGTCCATTATTAATATTCAGATCAACAGAAGAGTCGCCTCCTGGCATACGATCGAATCCGGTCCAATACAATACTGCATAAATGGGATCACCCGGAATATGGATCGTAAATTCGCCTGTTGTGGTAGAGTGCATATCCACACCGGCAGTGACAAGACCGACATGACCTGTTACCCCGAATGATTCTGTCAGGGGGCCTTTTGCAAGCGCTGAACTATATAAGAAAAGTGCTATCAAAAGTAACCGTCCGACTTTAGCATGGGTGAACAGCAACAAGGTAAAGTATTTGGTATATAAAAACATGAATGTCTCCGAATTTTTCTTCATAAATTATTATTTATGAAATGTGATTTTATTCATGTTTTATTAGAGCAAATAATATACCAAAGTTTTTTTTTGAGTTAAACGTAGGAAAGTAATAGAATTAGATGTTATGGATAAAAGGGAGGAGGTGACATAAATGCTTGACATTTTTTAAAAAAAGTGACAAAAAAAAAGCGCGGGTTTTCCCGCGCTTTTGATACTAATAATCTATTTCAGCAACTGCATCTTTTTGATCGCGTTAAAGTCATTGACAGACATTCGATAGAAATATGTACCACTGGATACCTGAATTCCCAGATCATTGCGGCCGTCCCACACGATATCATGAATTCCTGCATCAAGGTTTTCATCAACAAGGCGGCGCACTTCCTGGCCTTGTGAGTTAAAGATCGCCAAGACAACTTTACCGGTGTCTTTGACCTTGAATTTAATCGTGGTTTCAGGATTGAATGGATTGGGATAGTTGTTTGCCAATTCATAATTCCGGGGAGGCTGTGCAAGAATCGAGACCAAACCATTGTCATTTTGTCTACCATTAAAATCCACATCCATCAGTTTGTAGAAATATTCTTTATTTGCCTCCACCTCTTCATCCGTAAACTCGTAAACATTTTCGCTGTCACTATTACCGGCACCGGAAATCATATTAGGGGTTACGGTTTCAAATGGACCGTTTTCACTCGCCGATCGAAGTACATAAAAACCCGCGTTATTGGTTTCCGAAGCCGTGCTCCAGTGAACCATGATCTGTCCATCGGCCGATTCGGCTTCAAATGAGGCCAATTCCACAGGTAATACATAAGGTTCCATTGTAAAATTTCGTAATTCAACCGGAACTTCCTGTTCGACACCTTCTAGTTGATTGATGTCTTGATCCAGTACCATGTATAAAGGTGGATAAGGATCTTCAAACCATTCAATCGAGCTAAATGCATCCTGGAGAGGTTCGTATCGCAATTGGATGGTCAAGGCTCTATACCACTCTGTGGTCGCCGGAATGATTGTGGGAGAACCTTTTTCAAACGTATATATGAATTGTATAGCCGACATAGTTGAATCCAATCGAGTAATGACTTTTTCGGATGCCGTATACCCATTACCCGATAAATCAGTTGGGGGAAACATTTGGTCCATGAAATGGTGTTCTACCAGATTTTTAGTCAGGTTTTCATCAATGGCTATGGCATTTTGAAATCCAATGACTTCATGACTTTGTCCATCTCCTTTGATTTCTACTCCAATGGTCAGGGTTGCAATCAAGTCACTGGGATCGGTATAGTTTTCCACCATTACGAGTCGCGTATCTATTTGCGCCCAACTCATCCCGCAAAGCAATAGGATAATGAGGACGAAATTCAACTTTTTCATAGGATTACTCCTTTATAAAATTTTAGTAATGATTCTTGAACAGATTATTTGTTTCAAATCGATTAATATTGATCGTCATTAATACTACCCAGGCCGAGATTCGCTCTGTAAAAGATATAATCAGCATTGGAAATATTGCCGTCCATGTTGAAATCTGCATGCCAACGTGTGTCGTTATATTTGCCATATGCACTCGGCTCCCCCAGATTATTTCGATAATCAACATAATCTGCATTATCGACCAAGCCGTCATGGAAAGAACTACTTGTCAAGAGTCCCCACATCTGTCCATCGTCTTTGATTGCAACCTGCACATCCCCATCACCTCTGGCCATAATATTTTCATAATATTTGTCCTCGACTGACTGATCAGTAAAGTCGTAAGGTTGAGATGCAGATAGGGTAGTAAGATTGACAGCCTCATTGCTCGCAACACTCAAATGTGTACGATGCTTGATGACGATATGGTAAGTACCTGGAGATGCACCCGGCATGGTTATTCCTTTTGTGGTACCGTCGACCTCTACAAGATTACCAAACTTGTCGACAAAAGCACTTCTCTCGGAGACGATCTGATTGGGAATGTCAGGATCATTCATCAACAGGACATAAACCCAGTCAACAACATCTGCATGCACAGACGCTGCATTCATATTGTCCTTATAGGGAGAAGTCATGGGTACCAAATCTCCGGCCCAGAAGTTATCCCTGAGCTTCAAGTGCATGATTTGATCGGCTACAGGAGTGCCATCAATATCTGCAGTATAGGCTGCACCCTGGAGGAGAAATTTTGCAAATACAATGGCGTTTTGAGGATTGGCCAAAATCCAAAAGCTCTCACCAGCAGGAATGACTGCGGATTGTCCAGAGATTGGCGATGCGCTACCCCCTGGCCCATAATCGTTTACAGTCGTTCCAAATACTCTAAAGATTCTAAAAGGAGCCGTGAGTGAGTTGGTTTCATCTATGTGTTGGTTGGATACGAACGTAAAAGATGTATTTCTGGTCGCATTCGAACCGGCATTATTGATTCGATAAAATCGGGTCATATTTGCCGGTACATTTGCCGTTCCACCGGTAGGATAGTTTTGACCTGTATAACGGGTTACCATCACAGCACCGGTACTTACGGTACTCGACCAATCAAAACCTGCAAAATCAGCAAAATTTGCAGTGCGAGCCGAAGACGTGACTTTACCCAACAAGTACGACCCGGTCGAGGTCTCTTCGATGAGATTGCCATCGGTAAGCTCTACATAGACCGCATAATCATCATAATCCCCGGAGCCTTTGACGGTTTCAATGACCATTCCGCCACTCAACTCGAGGTCGACTGCTGCAAAACTACCTGCTACCATAAAGCACAGGACTATTGTTGCGAGTGTTAACATCTTTTTCATGATTGACCTCTTTTTGTTTAAGCCTTTAATTTTCTGTTTAAAATTTGAACACAATTTATATTACAAGTATCGTACCACCTCCTTTGTTATCTTAAATAGTTGTTTTTTAATAAAAGAATGATTTTTTTTTCTTGTGCGTGTTGATCAAATATCGAATTATGACCCAAAATTACGGGATTTGACCAAAACAGAATAAGAGGAATGACGCCCCAGAGTATTTAATTTTCAATTTGAGAATAAAAAAGGTGTGCGTAACAATTCCTCGTAAAGCTACCTCCTTGTCTAAAATTAATGACATTAATGTCAAG
>CAYNUX010000019.1:10067-12446 GCA_964400115.1 uncultured Cytophagia bacterium | reverse complement strand
TGACATTTTATTTGTTCGATCTCTTTCTTGAAAAAAACAAGAAATTGAATTTTTGAATCTTTGTTTCTTTGGGTTTAGAGCTTTTTTCGGGCTCTTTTATATAGCTTTATTGATCATGTCCTTACATGTTCTTCATGCAAATAACATACCAAAAAATTGATTTATTATTAAAGCTTTGAAAATTATAGGCTTGAGAAGAATGGCGGTTCGGCGGAAGATGATAAATGTGTATAAAAATTTTGACACGACTCGATAAAGAGTGACAAAGGGCGCAAGCATTGCTTGCGCCCTCGGCTTATTTACGTTCACGAAATATTTCCTGCAGGTTATTCTGTGGAAAAGAATACCTTTATAATTTCCCTTATTTGATAAAGTCCATCTTTTTGGTTTCTACACGATTATCGGTACGTAACTCATAGATGTAAACTCCGCTGGGAAGAATCTGACCCTGATCATCTCTTCCATCCCATACGACCGAGTGTATACCCGTATTCGTTGGATTGGATACCAGCGTTCTTACCCGTTGGCCTTTAATATTGAAAATTGAGAGAGTCACATAGCCTGATTCCGTCAAGCTAAACCGAATCGTGGTTTCCGGATTGAACGGATTGGGATAATTCTGCTCAAGACTGAACTCACTCGGAAGTCCGATATTGACCTCGATGACATTGTGTTGCGTGACTTTGCCGTCAAAGGAAACATCGGCGAGCTTGTAGAAATAGGTCTTGCCGCTCTCGACATCCTGGTCTGTAAACTCGTAATGATGCTCCTGATCCGAATCACCTGCACCTACAATGATCTGAGAAGTGATTTCGTGATAGATTCCTTCTCTTGTCTCGGATCTGTACAACCGGAATCCCAGATTGTTGCTTTCCGATTGCGTTGTCCACTGCAGGAGAACATTCACACCATTGACTGTTGCTGTGAATGAAGAAAGTTCTATCGGGTAGGGGATGTTTTGCAGTTCTATGCTGTCAATCAGTTCACCGGTTACATCGTCATCGACCTGATCGGTGACCTGATATCCGGCTTGATCATCCCAACGAATAAATCCCTCTTCAGCAGCCATGGTGTAAAGTATCGTGATTCTCACTATGGTCGTCCATGTCCCATCCAGTGACTGGCGAGAACCCGAAGAATTGTATTCCCATCCCAGATGAATTCGCTGACTCGTTTCATCGTAATGCGGAGTGGGTGTATAACGATCATCATAAGAACTGCCAAAAAAGATATTTGAAAATGTCACATCGCTTTGACTCGTCAGTGTTGGCAAGATGCTGTCCAGCTCGATCGACGGATCGTAAATAGAGATAGGAATTGTCGATCCATTACGAGAATGAGCCTCGACCTTGAGCACCAATCTTCCTTCACCCGGATTGGGTTCATTATAGACATTCTCAATTAATACCAACCGACTATCAATGACATCTCTGGGGATGGTGATAGTCGGATCATCCTCTGTTGTTGTATCCGGATCATCGGTCGGCTCATCAGGTGTGTCATCATTACTGACCAATCCCTGATTTTCAATCTGCAAGGCCGACTGTGTCACTTGTACGCTGAATTCTATAGTCACCGTTTCATCCGGAGCCATGGTACCAATTTCTATTGTGACCGGATCCGTCGAGGTGATTGATCCTTTTGTGGTCGTGATCGAGTTCGTTACCAATTCGGTATTCGCCGGAATATTATCGGCATAGACTACATTCGTCGCCTGACCCTGACCTGAATTGTGGATTGTGATCGTATAGTCAATAACGTCTCCAGGAGTCAAGGAGGCACTGTTGTCATTATCATGATATACATCACTCTTGATGACGTCATTAGTGCCATCAAAATCGGGGTCGTTGTCAGTGATATCCGATTCCGTGGGATCATCGTCCTGGGTGGTTTCCGGGTCATCCGTGGGTTCGTCAGCGGTTTCATCAGAGGTGACGAGTCCCTGGTTTGCAATCGAGGTAACGCCGGCAGGCAATGGATCATCGATGGTCACCTGAAAGGTGATGGTGACAGTATTTGCTGCTCCGGGATCGAGTGTTCCCATGTTCACGGCCACCTCGGTATCACCTGCAGTGTTGCCTGCAGAGATTGTTCCTTGCGAGGCTGTGACTGAACCGACGACCAGTGCAGAATTTGCATCTGGTGTATCGGTAAAATTGACATTGGTTGCCGGGGCATTTCCGGAATTGGTGATTTCGATGGTATATTCGATGACATCGCCGGGTGAGGGTACACCGTCGCCATCATTGTCGGTATGGAGCACATCGGTTTTGGTGACATCCGCTGCGCCGTCGAAATCAGGCCCGGATGTGACATCTGTTTCTGTGGGATCATCGTCCTGGGTGGTTTCCGGGTCATCCGTGGGTTCGTCAGCGGTTT
>CAYNUX010000019.1:0-9967 GCA_964400115.1 uncultured Cytophagia bacterium | reverse complement strand
AGATTGTTCCTTGCGAGGCTGTGACTGAACCGACGACCAGTGCAGAATTTGCATCCGGTGTATCGGTAAAGTTGACATTGGTCGCGGGAGCATTGCCTGAATTGGTGATTTCGATGGTATATTCGATGACATCACCTGGCGAGGGTACGCCGTCGCCGTCATTGTCTGTATGGAGGGCATCGGTTTTGGTAACATCTGTCACCCCATCAAAGTTTGGTGCTCCGGTTACTGTTGCGCGAGTATCCTGTACTTCGCCATCCTCTTCGATCAAACCCGAAAGCTGATCTGCATCTGCCGCCACATCGCTTTCGGTATATCGAAAACGAAAAGAAACCAGAGTACCATCAGAAACGCCGGGATCCACACTAAAAGTAAATGAACCATTATCATTGATACTTTGAGCGGATGACCAGAGTTTTTCACCGGTATCTGAAAAATCATTATTCCCGTTCCAATCGGCCCAACCCTGAACAAAGCCGCTACCACTTACATCCAGAGTGACTTGTGCATCGGTTGCTCCAGGTGCGAGCCCTGAAAAAGAGATCCCGTCTGCTTCCGGGAACGGATCATTTTCACTATCTTCTGCATCGACGGGTGTTGGATCAGGATCTGTGGGATCGGGCCCGATATAGACATTGTCATTAAATATATAAGAAGAACTTGGAAGCAATCCCACGGAACCAAATTCTTTACCACAAATGAGAGGATTATTAACAATGTCATCAGGCATGGGTTCACGATTTCGTTGTATTTCGACGAGTCCGGTCCCGCTTGGGTTGGGCGTTGTTACCAGCCATTCCGGCGGGGTAGGAACCGTCCACCATGATCCATCGATAACAAGGGATGGATCGGATGGTAAATTATAAGTGACCGTAATCCGCATCAGATTAAACCAATCTGTATTTGCAGGCGTTTCAACTGCCGGATCCTGATTCTTGGTTTCATAAATTCGTAGCAGTACTCCATTATAGGGAGGGCCTGATGGCGGAAAAAACATATGGTCAACAGTCGTAGCGTAATCAAAGCCTGTTTGTTCAAAGGCATTTTCATCGTAAGCCACATCGATGAGATTGTTAGCAACGCCTGCTCCCAGAACAATACCATTTTCATATCCTTCCATAGCATTGATCGTTCCTTCGATATTTCGAGCTTGCAATCGAAAGACCAGGGTTCCGATTCCCAGATCAAAGTCACAGGTTTGATCTTCCAAAACAAGACGTGCATCAACTCTGGGAGTTATTTGCGCCATGGCCATTAATGGGAATAGCAGCAAAGTTAGAGCGAATAGCATAGTTTTTAGTTTGTAACGATTCATTGTTTCCTCCAAGCTTTTGGAGAGTGGGTTCTTTGTGCCACACTGTAGAAAACAAGTCACAGCGGCAAATTACTTAAGGTGTTGAAAATATTAAAATAAAAAGTGAGTTGAGTGATTTTGTAAGTATAATATTCAAAAAATGTGCCAAAAAATTTGCGGCGTGAAGGGAAGACAAAAAAAAAGGCGAAGAGAAATTCTCTTCGCCTTTGTGGCTTATTTTATGAGTTCCATTTTCTTGACTCGAGTCTGATCATTGAATTCCAGCTTGTACAGGTAGGTGCCTGATGGCATCACATTTCCCTGATTATCGAGTCCATCCCAGGTCACCATATGTGTACCGGCCTGCATCGAACGATTGACCAGAGTGCGTACCATTTGACCCCGGAGATTATAGATCGACAAGGTACAATTTCCCGGCTCATTCAAGCGGAATTGGATTTGGGTTTCCGGATTGAATGGATTGGGATAATTTTGTTCCAGGCTAAAGTCTTCGGGTATCGGTGCGTTTACCATGATGGGACCATGATAGGATCGCACACCGTTCAGGTCAATATCTACCAGGCGGTAAAAATAGGTTTTACCGGCTAGCGCAGAATTATCTTCAAAATGATAAGAATGAGCTGAAGTTGAATTGCCTGCACCTGGAATAACCTCTTTAGTGATCCTATGGTATTCGCCGTTTTCATTTTCTGCCCGTTCAATTTCGAATCCATAATTGTCTGTTTCGCTTTGAGTGACCCATTCCAGGTTCACGACGCCATTGGTAAACGAAGCGCTAAACGAAGACAACTCAACAGGATAGGTAACTCTGATAACCGGCAGATTTTCGAGCTCATTACACGTGATATCTTCACCCTGGGTGTTCAGGACCTGGAACTCTGGATCCATATTTGACCAGCTGATATATCCTTCAACCACGCGCATGGTATAGACAAACTCGACTTCGAGTACGGTCACCCAGTCGCCACAGATCTGACGCGGGGTTTCACCGGGTCTCAGCATCCATTCAAAGTCGATTGTACGGCGTGTTGGAGTGGGATGCCAGCTCAGGTTACGGTCATATGCACTGCCAAAGAAGGTGTCTCTCATTTCGATTTGAGGATCCAGCCTTATGAGATTGGTGTCTACTTCGACATTGTTGGTAAAGTACCGAATGTCACTGCAGACATTGTTGCTGTCTCTGGCTTGCACCTGGAAGATCAGCGTTCCTTGTCCGGGTGACGGTACGTTGGGTGTATTGCTGACCAGGATCAATCGGCTATCAATACAGGCACCGATCACCGGAGGAACGATGATTTCATGACAGGCCCAGTCATTCGAGAGATCAGGATCATGAGAATAAGATCGGTAAACGACGACACAGTTTCTTATCGTACCATCTCTCTGTACCGTTCCGGTAACCGTCAGCACCATTGTCTGACCTGAGGCAATCGAAGGAATATACCACCATCCACTGGCAGGGCTATAGTAGGTGCCAGAAGGTGCATTGTGTGCGGTATAGCTAATGCCTTGTGGAATTTTTTCGAGAATGACAACATTACTTGCTGCGTCGGGACCGTTATTATGAACACTGACGGTATAGGTAATGCTTTCTCCAACGGTAGGATTGTCATTGGAAACATCTTTGCTCACAATGAGATCTGATTCAGGAGTGTTTCCGTCATAAATGGTAATGATAGCCCAATCAAAATCATTGTTGGGATCATCATCACCGGGAAGGACCTGAGTGACGAGGGCATAATTGGTGATCACGCCTTCGGCATCCATTGGGATTTGAGCTTCGATGGTCAAAGTAGCAGCAGCGTTGCCTGCCAAAGAACCCACACTCCAAATTTGCGATGACGGATCATACGACCCTTGCGAAGGATTCGCAGAGATAAAGTTCAAATCGCCGTTAAAGATGTCATAGACCTCGACCTGTGTTGCGGTGATGGTGGTGAGGTTTGTGACGGTCACGGTAAAGGTGACATTATCTCCGGGTTGTTTTGTCGGGCTATCGACTGTTTTTGCAAGTTGAATATCGGGTACATCGTCTTGAGTGTGAACCCTGACGGTTGCCGCATCGCTGTCATTGGAGCTATTGGGATCATTTTGATCGAGACTTTCGAGAACCGCGATATTGGACCACATCCCCGGTACTCTGGCCACGCCGTTGATGGTGAGTGTCGCATCGCCGCCTGCTGCCAGAGAAGCGATCGTCCATACAGCCTCACCGGCAGCAAAGGTCACCGACGGATTTGTCGAGGTCACCTCGATACCGCTGGGCATATAATCTCTGACTTGAATATTGGTTGCGGTTTCGGGTCCAAAGTTATGCACCGAGACGGTAAAAGTTATGGGATCGTTGACATTGATTTCAGTTTCGCTCGCGGATTTGCTGATTTCAATGTCGGAATCATTTCCGGGTTCGATTTCCATACATGCCCAGTCATTGGAAAGATCGGGATCATGTGAATAGGAACGATAGACGACCGCACAGTTCTTGATGGTTCGGTCTGCCTGAACCGTTCCGGTAATCATCAGATCGAGGGATTGACCCGATGCGATAGAGGGTACATACCACCATCCGCTGGCCGGACTATAATAGGTTCCAGATGGTGCGGTATGCGAGGTATAGTCGATTCCTTCTGGTATGCGCTCGAGCACGACGACATTTGTGGCCGCGTCGGGCCCATTGTTGTGCAGAGAAATGGTATATGTGATGGATTCCCCGACTCTGGGATTGTTGTTCGAGACGTCCTTACTCACAATAAGATCCGATTCAGGAGTATCACCATCCTCGATGGTAATAATAGCCCAATCAAAATCATTATTAGGATCATCATCACCGGGAAGGACCTGAGTGACGAGGGCATAATTGGTGATCACGCCTTCGGCATCCATTGGGATTTGAGCTTCGATGGTCAAAGTAGCAGCAGCGTTGCCTGCCAAAGAACCCACACTCCAAATTTGCGATGACGGATCATACGACCCTTGCGAAGGATTCGCAGAGATAAAGTTCAAATCGCCGTTAAAGATGTCATAGACCTCGACCTGTGTTGCGGTGATGGTGGTGAGGTTTGTGACGGTCACGGTAAAGGTGACATTATCTCCGGGTTGTTTTGTCGGGCTATCGACTGTTTTTGCAAGTTGAATATCGGGTACATCGTCTTGAGTGTGAACCCTGACGGTTGCCGCATCGCTGTCATTGGAGCTATTGGGATCATTTTGATCGAGACTTTCGAGAACCGCGATATTGGACCACATCCCCGGTACTCTGGCCACGCCGTTGATGGTGAGTGTCGCATCGCCGCCTGCTGCCAGAGAAGCGATTGTCCAAACGGCTTCTCCGGAAGAAAAGGTGACAGACGGATTTGTCGAGGTCACCTCGATACCGCTGGGCATATAGTCTCTGACTTGAATATTGGTCGCGGTTTCGGGACCAAAGTTATGAACCGTGACGGTAAAGGTGACCGGATCATTAACATCGACCTCAGAGGCGCTCGCGGATTTGCTGATTTCAATATCGGCATCATTCGCACTCACGGTCAATGTCGCAGAGGCACTGTCATCATTGGGATCCGGATCATGTTCTGTGCTACTGGTTACACTCGCCACATTGGTATACTGTCCTGCATCAGGTGCAGTTACCGGAATCGTCAGAGTAGCAGAGGCACCCACCGCCAGTGTTGGTATCGTCCACTCTTCAGTTGTACTATTCCAGGAACCCGCTGATGGAGTAATGGCTCCAAAAGTCAGCCCAGAGGGCAACGGATCAGAAATAATGATATTGGAAGCATCGTCAGGACCGGCGTTTGTCACCGTAACGGTAAATGTGGCCGAGCCACCGGCATCTATCGTCGACGGATTCACGGTTTTTTGCATCTGCAAATCGGCATACCCATCAACATCATCCGGTGCACAATCCTCATTATTGCTTGGATCCGGGTCTGTTACATCAGACGTCGTCACTTCGGCACAGTTGTAAAACGGATCTCCGGGATCCATCGAATCCAGACGCAAAACAAGAGTCAGTTCCGCTGTCTGAGAAGCCGGGATGCCTGAAGCGATAGTCCAGATTTCGGTGTTTGAATTAAATGTTCCCCAGCCATTTTCATTATGACTGATATATGTCCAATTACTGGGAATATTGTCTGCAATGACCACATTATTGGCGTCATCAGGACCTGCATTGGTAACGCTGATCGTAAAAGTGACTTGGTCACCCACGACCGGTTCATCATTATCTGCAGACTTTTCGACCTGGAGATCGGCTTGATCTTCCTGAGTTACAGTGACGTGATAATCTTGTACTTCACCATATTCTAACACCTCTCCGGCCACAGCATTCTCAACAGCTGTTGCATCTCCCGTGCTAAAGAGAAATCGCGCCCATCTCTGATCGCCTTCATTTACGGTGCCAGGTACGGCAAAATTGAATGTGGTACTGGCAGTATTGACCAGCTGGGGAGAGCCGAGAATGTGTTCGCCGGTATCACTCCAATCGCCATCATTGTTCCAATCGATCCAGGCATTGACATAACCTTCTGTTTCGGCACCAAAACTCACATCGACGGTCACACTGGCGTTGCTATTCCCGGCAAACAGTCCGCTAAAGGCAATTCCATCTCCCTCTGAACCGTCTTCTTCGGTCTCTTCCGCGTCAACATGTGTTTGATCGATACCGATAAAAGTAGTACTGTCAAACACAAAAAATGTTCTTGAAGGTGGATTGGGTAGGCCTTGCGCTCCAAATTCACGCAGACAATCCAGAGGATTGTTTTGCAATTCAACCGGCATGGGAACTTTATCGCCTTGAACTTCAAATACCGAGTCAGAGCCCTGAGGATCAGGAATGATAACCCGATACGTGGGTGCACCGTAAATATTCCAATCGATATCCAGACGTTGGTTGGGATCCCCTGGTAGATTATATTCAAGTCTGACCGTTAAAACATCCCACCAATCTGTCGTGGCTGGGGTTTGCACTCTTGGGCCGTTTTCCAGGGTATAAATATATCTCAGAGTAGCCCCCGCATATGGTGGACCTGTTGGTGGTGGGGGATACTTGAGGACTTGTTCATCAACCGTATAAGCAGGATGTGTGAATAACTGACTGCTCCATGTGGTGCTGCGCAATGCATTGGTCAGATCTGCACCGAGATTGATGCTATTCTGGTATCCCTGTATTTCATGAGAAATACCATTTTCGCTTCTTGATTGAACGGTAAATGTTACCCATCCAATCCCTTGACCAAAGTCGCATATGTGCTCGACAACTTTGACTCGAGTATGCACCTGGTCTTGAGTTGGGTCTTGAGCTAAAACATTCGGAAACCATGAAAAAAGTGTCATGAATGTTACTAACACAAGAGGTATAGCAGACGATCGATTCATTTGTTGGCCTCCTGTAATAGGATGAATTGGTTTATTAAAATTTTTGTCCCATTTATTTCTCATTTGTTTACCCTGGGGGACACAATTTTGTGATAAAAACAAGTCCAAGTCCTTAATTTTTAATTGTTTTTGTCTTTTTGGTTTTTCTTTCACCTTTATTTATTCAAATGTTATGCCAAAAAAGGATAAAAAAAAGCCAGTCCATTTTTATGGACTGGCTTGAAAATAATTCTTGACTGATGTGTAAGAGTATTATCCGTATTTCTCGCAAATAGATTTTGCCTGTAAAAAGTTGCCGAGATAATCCATGCCTCCGGCTTTTGCGTCGGTACCGCTCATATGGAATCCGCCAAAAGGATGGGCACCCACCATAGCGCCGGTGCATTTACGGTTGATATAGAGGTTCCCGACAAAGAATTTCTGTTTAGCCATGCTAATTTTGTAGCGGTTTTTGGTATAAACCGAGCCGGTGAGCCCGTATTCCGAGCTATTGGCAATATTGATGGCTTGATCGAAATTATCTGCTTTGAGTACCGAGAGAACAGGGCCGAATATTTCTTCCTGATCCAGTCTTGCACCTGGCTGGATATTCTTGAATATTGTGGGTTTTATAAAATATCCATTGCCCAAAGCTTTTTCTCCACCGATAATCAGCTCTCCTTCTTGTTTACCGATTTCGATATACGACAGGATTTTTTCTTCGGATGCCTGGTTGATAACCG
This sequence comes from uncultured Cytophagia bacterium, assembly GCA_964400115.1. Lineage (GTDB taxonomy): Bacteria > Zhuqueibacterota > Zhuqueibacteria > Residuimicrobiales > Oceaniaggregativiventaceae > Oceaniaggregativivens. The sequence goes on along the minus strand of CAYNUX010000019.1, from coordinate 2,554 downwards.
CTCCCATATAATTTTCTGGATTGACCGTTGGCCCCAGAGTGAGTTGATCGGTTCTCTTGATCAGTGCCTCTACAAACTCGTCGTGTATCTCTTTAAGCAAGATGACACGGGAGCAGGCCGAACATTTTTGACCCTGATAGCCAAATGCTGAAGAGACGACATTGACCAAAGCGTCATCGAGGTCAGCTTCATTATCCACGATAATAGTATCTTTGCCTCCCATCTCAGCCAGGACGCGTTTTATCCAGATTTGACCGGGTGAAGATTTTGCTGCAAGTTCATTGATTCGAAGCCCCACTTCTTTAGAGCCGGTAAACGAAATAAACCGGGTTTTGGGATGTTGTACCAAATAATCGCCGATTTCCGCTCCGCTGCCGGGAATATAGTTGAGCACGCCATCCGGAAGTCCGGCCTCTCTCATAATATCTACCAGTTGATACCCAATGGCAGGGGTATCACTTGCAGGCTTTAGCAAAACTGTATTTCCGGTAACGATGGCTGCGCAAGTCATGCCCGTGAGAATAGCCATCGGGAAATTCCAGGGGGGGATGACAACACCGACACCAAGAGGGATATACTCCAATTCCGGATACTCGTTTGGGAATGGCGTAACGCCTTTGATCTCTTTCCAGTGTATGGCCTCGCGGGCATAATATTCCAGAAAATCGATGGCTTCCGAGGTATCTGCTTCAGCTTCAAGCCAGTTTTTTCCTGCTTCTTGAATCATCCAGGCGTTGATTTCCATCTTGCGCTGCCGCATAATCTGAGCGGCTTTTAACAGCACGATTGCCCGTTCTTTAGGATCTACCCATCGCCACTTTTCGAATGCACGAAGAGCCGCATCCATGGCCAGATCGACCTCGGATTTTCCGGCTTTGTAAAATGTGCCTACAATTTGATCTTTATTAGATGGGTTAATGCTTTTGTTGACTCTGTCGCTCTTTATATCCCTCCCGTCAATAAACAAGGGGTACTCGTTTTCGAATTTTTTTGCAATTGCCTCTAACGCTTTTTGCTGTGCCTGCCGGTTTTCCGGCTTGCTAAAATCCGTATATGTTTCATTACGAAATTCATACAGCATGAATACCTCCTCATTCTTTTGTAAAGGGGTTTTTATTAATAAAATCAAGTTTCAATAGAGCGATAACGGTTTACAGCCGAATAATAGTTTTTAAATGACAGGCCGATCAAACCTGCTACTATATCTCTGTCCAATTGATTGTTTTCAACCAATAATTGCGTGCTCTCTTTTTCGCCAAGAGCATAGAGCACAAGTATAGCTGTTGCCATTCGAAGGGGAAGAGCAAGCACAAGCTTTTGTAGATCATATTGGGGTATTGTTTCTTTTTTTAATCCAACAAGTTCTGCAAATTGTTTGGTATGTTCCAGTAACAATGCCAGAACAAGCCGGGCCAATTCTTTGTAATCATCTTTTTGAATGATTTTTTTCGCTTCCAGCCCAAATCTGGCATCAACTTCACTGGCTGCAAGATCATTGATGATTTCCGATAAAAATAATCTTCCATGTCGGTTTTCAATGACCCTTGCAGTTGCCCCGAGAATTTGCGCCAGTTGTATCGCTTTTTGCGTTTGCGGTTTGCCCTGGCTACTGGACAACAGTTCAATCACCGGAATATTCAGATGAAACCAGCGATTCATTCTTTCGCCCGTGGGTTCGTTTTCTGCATCCAAATAGATCTGTTCAAAATCAAAAAAATAGTGCCCGGTCAATACGGTCTGAGCTATAGCATCAATCAGTGAATCATCTTGCCATTCAAATCCTTGTTCCAGGGCATGTTCTATCTGCTGCCTTGCCTGCTGGATGTAGCCATACTTGTACAAAGACAATGCTGCGATAAAACAATGTTCGGCATCGACGTCGGTTTTATTCTTTTGAAATGTTTTTACAGCTTTGTCGATTTCATCCAGAACAAGCAGGGCTTCGGTTTGAATCGCCGGATTTTCGGAATGCGCTAAAACGGCTTTGTAGGCTTTTTGTGCTTGTTCATACTGATTCGTTGCGAGGAAACAACGAGCCTGTATTTTCAGGGCTATATCATAAAGAGGTTCATGTGGGTCTATTTGGTTCAATTCCTCGATGGCTGTGTGAAAATCATGGTAAAGACATTTTTCTTCGATTCCTGCCAGCCAGGAGGGAGACCTTTTGTTGTAATTGTTTTCAAAAGCCTTAGAGTCTGATGACATGATATCGATCTACCATTTATATCAAATTCCCGATAAAATAAACGAGTTGTAATTATCAAAATCAGGGTATCAAATTTTCCGGATTCAGGGGAGCAAGGTCTTTGACCACGAACCGGCCATCCTTGCGAATCAATTCATCGTCAAAAACTATTTCGCCTCCTCCATATTCCGGAGTTTGGATGCAAACCATGTCCCAGTGGACCTTTGATTGATTACCGTTATCAGCCTCTTCATAGGCTCCGCCGGGAGTAAAGTGAAACGATCCCCCAATTTTTTCATCAAAAAGAATATCAAGCATGGGATGCGCGATATAGGGGTTCAAACCCAATGAAAATTCACCGATATACCT
>CAYNUX010000018.1:0-22031 GCA_964400115.1 uncultured Cytophagia bacterium | reverse complement strand
CATATTAGGCTGGTATGATATGCGTTTCGTAATACGGATGAATAATTAGTTTTATTTATTATTATCAGACTAATTCATAATATCGACTATGAGATGCCCTTTCTGCAGCTATCATGACACCAAGGTCATTGATTCGCGAACGCGCGATGGAGGGCGCTCCATACGGCGAAGACGAGAGTGTCTGAAATGCCGCCGGCGTTTTACCACCCGCGAACAATTGGATCACATCCCTCTATGGCTGGTCAAGCGGGATGGCCGTCGAGAGGAATTTGACAGGAATAAACTTGTCAAAGGAATCCAACTTGCTTGTATTAAAAGACCTGTATCCATCGCCAAGATTGAAGAAATCGTTTCAAAGATAGAATTCGATTTGCGCGACAAGGGAATCGAAGAGATAGAATCTCTCCAGATTGGGGAACAGGTCATGAAGTCGCTCAAAGAACTCGATGAAGTCGCATATGTACGCTTTGCCTCGGTTTATCGGAATTTTCAGGTTAAAGAAGAATTTCTCAAAGAAGTCAAACACTTGAAATGATGCTTTCGAGTATGCTTAAAGGAGCATGTTTTGGGACTGTTTAAGAAACGCACCTTTGAAGGTGGAGTACATCCGCCGGAACATAAGGAATCTACTGAAAAAAAATCCATTGAACGTATGCCATTGCCTGAAAAGGTTGTTATTCCTGTACTTCAACATATCGGTGCCCCGTCTAAAACAATAGTCGAAAAGGGCGATACGGTCAGGGCTGGCGATGCAATCAGTGAGGCTGCCGGATTTGTATCTGTTCCTTCACATGCTTCGATCTCCGGAACCGTTATCCGTGTCGCCGAACACGTACATCCCCTTGGGCCTAACGTTTTGTCCGTTACCATCGAGAGTGACGGCAAAGATCAATGGTCTGATGATATAAAGTTTGACGAAAATTATTTGCACCTCGATAAAAAAGAGATGATTAACAGAATCAAACAGGCCGGGCTGGCTGGTCTTGGCGGTGCAACCTTTCCAACCCATGTAAAACTGTCTCCTCCGGCGGATAAACCGATTGAATATCTCATTATCAATGGGGCTGAATGCGAACCCTATCTTACCGCCGATCATCGTTTAATGCTCAAAGACCCTAAACGGATTCTTCAAGGCGTTGAGATTATGACCAAGATTCTCAACATAAAACAGGTGACGATCGGTATAGAAAATAACAAGGCGGATGCGGTCAAGACCTTACGCAAAACCTGCAATGATCTAAAATTGCCATACAAGGTTGTGGCGCTTCCTGTAAAATATCCGCAGGGAGCCGAAAAGCAACTTATATATGCTGTGACCGGACGAAAAGTGCCTGTCGGGGAACTTCCCATGGCAGTGGGATGTATCGTTCAGAATGTGGGTACTGCTGCAGCAGTTTTTGATGCTGTTGCGCATCGCAGACCTTTGGTCGAACGTGTTATAACGGTTACCGGCCCGAGCATAAAAGAAAAAAAGAATCTCTTGGTTCGAATCGGAACTCCGTTCCAGGCTGTAATCGATTATTGTGGCGGTTTGCAAAAGGCCGGAAAGATCATTATGGGAGGTCCCATGATGGGTATGGCTCAAGCCTCGCTGGAAGCTCCGGTCATCAAGGGAACCTCCGGGTTATTGGCCGTCCCTGAAAAAGAGAGTAAGCGATTTGAAGATCGGGTTTGTATTTCCTGTGCCCGATGTGTTGATGCTTGTCCGATGGGACTCATGCCCAAAATGATTGGTGCCTATGTACGTCACAATCGTTTTGACGATGCTCATACTTTTCATGCCCTGGACTGCATAGAGTGTGGATCTTGTGCCTTTGTGTGTCCCTCACATATTAATCTTGTTCATTTGATTCGATTTGGTAAACAACAGATCATCAAGCAACAACGACAGAAAAAGGCAAGTTAAACGTTTACGCATAAACGAAAGCATTTTCAATGGAAGGCCAATATTTCGTTTCCAGTTCTCCGCATGTTGCTGACCGCGAATCTGTACCTAAAATAATGTTTGGCGTTTGCCTCTCTCTGGTACCTGCAGGAGCAGGAGCCGTTTATTTTTTTGGTTTGCGTGCCATGTGGATCATTTTTGCCAGTGTAGCGGCAGCAGTGGTTACAGAAGCCGTCATTCAAAGATTAATGAAAAAACCTGTGACCATCAATGATGGAAGTGCCATCTTGACGGGGATCTTGTTAGCGTATAATGTCTCTGTTCAAGTTCCCATTTGGATTCCTGTTGTCGGATCTGTTTTCGCCGTCGCCGTGGGTAAACAGGCTTTTGGCGGACTCGGATTCAATCCCATGAATCCCGCTCTTTTGGGCAGGGCTTTTTTACTGGCTTCCTGGCCGGGTCATATGGCATTGTTCGAAAAGTCCGCGCCCCGGGGAGGCACTGTATCGGGTATCGATGTCATTACTGAAGCCACACCGCTTAATGTTCTCAAACAGTCTCAGGATATTCTTGCCAATGCAGAGAATTTCTCGCCTGATAAAGTCACCCAGGCTCATCAGGCGATCGGTCAACTCTATAATAGTATAGATAAACTATTCTTCGGCCAAATCGGTGGTTGTATTGGTGGAACATCGGCATTATTGCTCCTCATAGGTGCAGCTTTTTTGATGTACAAACGCTATATCGGATGGAAAATTCCGTTCAGTTATGTCGGTACCGTCGCCTTGCTAAGTTGGATCTTTGGTGGCACCGAAGGGTTATTCAGCGGTCATGTTTTGTTTCATATCTTTTCCGGAGGCTTGATGATTGGGGCTTTTTACATGGCCACCGATATGGTGACCTCACCTGTCACCTTTAAAGGACGAATTATCTTTGGTGTTGGGTGTGGCATTCTCACAGTTCTTATTCGTCAAGTAGGGGGTTACCCCGAAGGCGTATCTTATTCAATCTTGTTGATGAACCTGGTCGTACCGCTCATAGATCGTTATACAAAACCAAAAGTTTTTGGAGGGGCGAAACGAGCATGATAGAAATAATCAAACTGGGATTTATTCTGGCATTGATTACCGTTGTTGCAGCAGCAGGTTTGGCAGGTGTCTATTCGGTGACCAAGCCACGCATCGAAGAGCAAAAACAAAAGGCACTGCAAGCTGCTCTTACGGAAGCACTTCCACAAAGTCCTGCACAAGCTATTGAGCCTGTTGAAAAAAATGGTTCAGTGTCTCATTATATCGGCTACAAGAGCCCGGCCAAAAAAGATATCTATGGTTATGCTTTTGTCGCCAAAGGTCCTGCTTATTCTTCGGTTATTGAAACCATGGTTGGAGTGGATACCACAGGTCAGATCATTGGCATGAAGGTACTGGACCAAAAAGAGACCCCGGGTTTGGGTACAAAGGTCGAAGAAGTCAAGTATGGCGAAGGTGATCCCTGGTTTCAGAGACAGTTTATGAACAAAAAAGCCGGTCAACTGGCTGTTGATAAAGATGGCGGAGAGATTACGAGTATTACCGGTGCAACCATCTCTTCCCGTGCCTTGACCCATTCAGTGGTTGAGGGATATCAGGAATTAAAAACTAGAGTCGAAAAATTACCCTGAAGGCAATAGCGCCACAAAAAGCAGTGAGGAATGCATGTCTGTGGTAAAAACGTTTTCTCGTGGAATATATGAACAAAATCCGGTTTTCAAACAGGCACTGGGATTGTGTCCTACCCTTGCGGTTACCGGTTCCGTGATCAATGGTTTGGGAATGGGATTGGCCGCTACCTTTGTATTGGTTTGCTCCAATCTTTTGATTTCTGTCATACGTAAGGGTGTCCCCCCGCGCATCAGAATACCGATTTATATCGTCGTAATCGCCGCTTTTGTGACCGTTGTGGATCTTTCAATGGCAGGATTTATGCCGGACCTGCATAAATCGCTCGGTATTTTTGTACCATTGATTGTGGTGAACTGCCTCATCCTTGGCCGGGCGGAATCATTTGCAGGCAAAAATAATGTCGGTCTGTCGTTTATCGATGGATTGGGTATGGGGATTGGTTTTACCCTCGCCCTGGTTTTGCTCGGTGCCATTCGCGAATTGCTGGGAAATGGCAGTTTGCTGGGTATTCCCATGGGATTTCTCGGGCCCAATTTCGAACCTGTGCTGATTATGATTCTACCCCCGGGTGCTTTTTTGACGATCGGCTTTGTGCTGGGTTTTTTTAACTGGTTGGAAAATCGTTATAAAGCCAATTCTTGATTGTGCTATTTAAGTTGAGGGAAATATGGATTTTCAAGCCTTGATGATTATCGCTGTAACAGCTATCTTTATTAATAATTTTGTGTTGTCCAGATTTCTGGGTATATGCCCTTATATCGGTGTCTCCAAACAGCTCGATTCTGCTCTAGGAATGGGCGCAGCAGTTATCTTTGTTATGACCCTGGCCTCAACAGTGACATGGTTAATCTATAATTATCTGCTCATGCCCGCAGAAAGCAATCTGTTCTATAAATGGTTCACATTGGACTCGCCCCCTGACTTGACGTTTCTAAAGACTATAACGTTTATACTGGTCATCGCTTCTCTTGTACAGTTTGTAGAGATGGTTATTCAGAAAACCAGTCCGGCACTCTATAGCTCCTTAGGTATATTTTTGCCGCTGATCACCACAAATTGTGCTATACTCGGTGCCGCGCTCTTGAATATCGATGAAAAATATACATTTATCGAAAGCATCGTGCATGGATTGGCCGCAGGAGTCGGATTCACACTGGCCCTGATTTTGATGGCCGGTATTCGGGAAAAACTGGAATTGGCCGATGTCCCCAAGGCGTTGCAGGGTATTCCCATAGCCTTTATTATGGCTGGTCTCATGGCAATCGCCTTTTTAGGTTTTTCTGGATTTCAAATCGGATAGTGATTATATTCCAGTGTTACCTTTGAATTTAGTCATTTAACTTTTTACCTGAATTATTCGGAATAAAAATGGCAGACGATAAAGAAAAAAAACAAGACTTGGACTCCCAAAAGGAGAATAACGAGTCTGATGAACAACGTGAAAAGAAAAAGTCTTCTGAAAATCAAGTATCAGCCAAAGAAACAGAGGCGGATGAAAATATTGAAAAAAGTGAGGGATCTGATAAATCCGGCCCCAATTTTGACGATCCTTATGCCTATGAAGAGGAATATGAATATGAAGCCGATCAGGTGATGGAAGATGAAAGCGCAGGAGAAGGCCATTCAGAGACCTCAGAAAGTGAAGGCCCACCTCCGGAGGAACCGGATGACGATGAAAAAGATGATGATGATGATGATGATGACAGCGGTGCTAGAATGCCCTTTCTTGATCATCTTGAAGAATTTCGCTGGACCATTTTACGCAGTCTGGTCGCGATTGTTATCACTTCTATTGGGAGTTATATTTTTTCAAAAAAGATCGTCGATATCCTTCGTTATCCCGCTCCACAAGATATGCAGCTGATTTTTCTTTCGCCGGTAGAAGGCTTTATGATTTATATCAAAGTCTCAATCTTTGCCGGCCTGGTGATTGCCTTACCCTATGTGGCTTATCAGTTTTGGAAATTCATCGTACCCGGATTGCTGGCTAAAGAACGAAAGTTGGTCATGCCAATAGCCTTTTTTACCACAATCTGTTTTCTTGTCGGTGCTTCTTTTGCTTATTTTGTGATTATCCGATTCGGGCTCAACTTTTTATTGAGTTTTCAAACCGATTATTTGGTCGCCAACATCACAATCGGCAAGTATTTGGGATTTGTTGTTACTCTGTTGCTTGTCTTTGGTGTTGTCTTTGAACTCCCTGTGCTGGCCTTCTTTTTGACTAAAATTGGTATTCTTACACCACGCTTTTTGCGGGAGAAAAGACGATACGGTGTCGTGATGATCTTTATCGGCGCCGCTCTCTTGACCCCTCCCGATATTTTTACCCAGCTCATGTTAGCAGGTCCGCTTATTTTGCTCTATGAACTCAGTATCTGGGTGTCTAAATCCGTTTATAGAGAAAAGCTCGAAAAAGAAACAAAAGATGAAGAAACAAGCTAAGTAAATATGCTATCTGCCGCCTGCTATTTTTACAGGCGGCTTTTTTTTTGGTTGGAGTGTTTTTTGAAAAGTCGTTGGTCTTGGCGTATTGATTTACATATTCATACGGATAAATCTGATGGGGCGGAAACCCCGGTTCAAGTCGTAGAAAAGGCAAGCCAGTTGAATCTGGCAGCCATCTCGATAACAGATCATGATAGTGTCGAGGCCCTGGAAGCCGCCAGAGTTGCGAGTCGGGTGTTTTCTCTTCAAGTCGTGCCGGGTATCGAGTTAAGCGCTCAGGTGCATGACCGAGAAGTACATATTCTTGGTTATTATATCGATGATACCAATCAAAGGCTGTTAGATCATACCCATATAATGATAGAACAACGTAGAATTCGTGCCTTGCAAATATGGCAAAATTTGACGCAGGCCGGTGTGGATCTCACTTTTGAAGCGATTGAACGCAAGGCCGTTTCAGGTTTGATTGGGCGGGCCCATATTGCCAAGGCACTCATCGAAGCAAAGATTGTCAATAATTTTTATGAAGCATTTAGTCGCTTTCTGGGTGAAGGTGGCTCTGCTTATGTGCCCAAAGAACTTCCGACAGTGCAGAATGCCATCGATCTCATTCATTCTTCCGGTGGTTTGGCATTTTGGGCTCATCCCGGGGTAGATCCTAACGAATCTTATTTGAAAAGCATGCTTGTCGCTGGATTGGATGGTCTGGAAGTGATGCATCCGAGCAATTCCTATGATACCCGTGAGATGCTTCAAGAGTGGTGCAAACGCTACAGCCTTTTGAGCTGCGGTGGCAGCGATTTTCATCAGGAGGAAACCACTCGGCCGGGAATTGGCGATTTGGAGGTACCTTATAAATGGCTGATAGAAATCAGACAACTATTGAAAATTCGGCAAGACGCACAGCGCGTATAACCTTTTTGCCTCATGAACGGCATGGGCAAGTGGCAGTCGGCACCCCAATGAGGCAAGTGGCTCAGCAATTCGGAATTTCAGAATTTGAAATGCCTTGCGGGGGAGTTGGCCTGTGTGGTAAATGCCGGGTTCGAGTCATTTCCGGTCAGATCCCTGCTACTCGTCAGGATCAAAAGTATTTTACTAAACGAGAGCTGGAACAGGGATGGCGACTCGGATGCCAAATGCTGGTAGAAAATGACCTGATTCTGGAAATCCCTACCCATACTGTCGCTGGCAGTATACGATTGACTACCGGTATTGTTCATAATGTAACTCCTGATTCAGGGGTTTATACCATTACCCGCCACGAGCCAGGATCTCTTTCTCTTTTCGACGATTTGAGAACCCCAAAGCAGGAACCCTTTATTGCAGATCTTGAAAGTGCTACTCTCTTGGCGAAATCTTTGCCGGGACAGAAACTGATCTGTTGGCAAAATCGAATACTCGATTTTTCTGAAAAGGAGAACAGTCCTCTCTATGGTATTGCTTTTGATATAGGCACCACTACCCTCGTGGGTAAATTGATCGATCTTGAGAGCGGAAGTGTTGTCGCTCTTGCGTCAGATCTCAATGGTCAAGTGACCCTGGGAGGGGATGTCATGACCCGGTTGGCTCTGGCGCAAAATGAGACCTCGGGCATAACACAGCTGCAAACGGCAGTCCTTTCTTCTATGAATCGCATCATTCGAAAAGTCGCTGAAAAAGCACTGATCGATTCCGGTCAAATAGTTCTGGTGGCGGCAGCAGGCAATTCTGCTATGATTCATCTCTTGTTAGCTATTGAAACCCGCTCCCTTGCACAGTTGCCCTTTATTCCTGTCTTTCGAACTCTGGATTCCGTAAACGCGTCTGGGTTAGGACTGGAAGTCAATTCCGGTGCTCGTATGCTTTTGCTACCCATAATAGGGCGTCATGTAGGCGGCGATGCTACAGGGGTTTTGCTTTCGCTCGAGTCCGAGTTCAGAGGGACCTGGCTGGCCATCGATATTGGTACCAATGGTGAAATTCTCCTCTGTCATGAAGGACAGGTTTGGGCGACTTCGGCTGCGGCTGGGCCGGCTTTTGAAGGTACCCAGATTAGTCAAGGGATGCGCGCCGCTCCTGGTGCTATAGAACGGGTTTTTTTTAAAGAGCATCGCTTTGTTTGTAATACCATTGCAGATCAACTGCCAAAAGGAATTTGCGGTTCCGGCCTCATCGATGCCATAGGTACAGCATTGCAGGTCGGCTTGTTGGATTCAACGGGGCGGATCATTTTTGCCGATGAGAATAAAGTTGTCAGCAAAGATCCTTTAGCCCTTTTGTTGTCGCCCGAGGTCATTCTCACTCAGAAAGACATTCGCCAGGTTCAATTGGCAAAGGGTGCTATTGCTACAGGTATCGATATCTTGCTGTCGACTGCAGGTCTCGATATCGATGATCTGAATGCTATCTATCTCGCGGGTGCCTTTGGGCAATATGTACGGCCCGATATGGCACAAGCGATCGGCCTGCTTCCAATGGTGCCAGCAAAACATATCCGGGTCATTGGTAATGCCGCTGCCACCGGAGCCGAAAGAGTTCTGATTTCCCGCTCACAAATGGAACTCGCGAATAAAATCGCTCGCGAGACAACTTATATCGAACTGGCTGATCACCCATCCTTTCAAGATCGCTTTGCTGAAAATATGCTTTTTCCTGTCTGAATGAATTTTTGTACCCCCCATTCCGCAATACACCTGCTTTTTCACGCTTTAGCAAATAGCCTTCCGCAAACTTGTCGATTCGATGGTACATAAACATGAACACATCCTATCATTTACAAATTCTATGGCGTCATCGGAGGCACAGGCATGAGAATCCATTGGTTTTTACTATTGATTCCTTTTTGGGTACTGGCACAGACCCCACAATCTTCCCTGACAAGCAATGAATCAGAACCTGTTCAGTCACACCATGTTCCTCAAACTATCGATTATCAAGGCTATTTGACCACTGCAACCGGCAGCCCTTTAACCGGTACCCAGGAAGTGGTTTTGAGTATATGGGATCATGAAGAGGCAGGTAATCGCTTATGGCAAGAATCTCACACCGTAAAGGTTGAGAAAGGCTATTTCAACGTCGAGTTGGGCTCTATTGTCCCTTTCCCGGAACCACTATTCAAAGAGGCGACGCGCTTTTTGCAGATATCGATCGGTGAGGAGGATCTCAAGCCGCGCAAACGCATATCCAGCGTTGCCTATAGCTTGTCAGCTGGTAATGCAAATAGCCTGGGTGGAATAGAGGCGAATGCATTTTATACCAAATCTCAAGCAAATGATCATGAGAAAAATAGTATCGATGCTTTGAAATTGGGAGGGGTTACAGCAACATCCTATCTGACCAAAACACAACTGGAAGCTAATTTTGTTGCGCGAAATGCCCCCAGCTCTGTTACCAGCACGATGATCGCTGATGGGACTATTCAGCCACACGATATTGGATTTAAATTGGGAACAGGCACTATTCGAACGATTACAACCGAGTTTGGTTTGGAAGGAGGAGGGTCAGACCCTGACTTGACCCTTTCTCTGCAACCGGCGATTTATACCGGCGAAGCGTATGATAATCGGTTTGTGCGCAAGGGGGCAGAAAATCAGATCACCGCTGAAATGTTGTCAAAAAACCTGATCGATGCCACTCATATTAAAAATGGCTCCATACATGAAGAGGATTTGGCTTTTGGAATCAGCAAAATAACCTCTGTTATCACTGGAAATGGATTGGTGGGTGGAGGCACCACCGGAACCCTGTTGCTGGGCCTGTCAGACAATTATCTCTCTGGAGCTGCATTTGACGCACGATTTGTTAAACTGAATACTGCCAACACCGTGACCGGGATGATGGTGACAGATGGAACACTGACGGGGGCTGACATTCAGGATGGCTCAATTCAGGTTCAAGATCTGGCCATGGGACTGGGTGATATTACGGCTGTAAAACCTGGCACCGGATTGTCAGGAGGAGGGTCTGCCGGTGAAGTGACTCTGAATTTGGCCAGAGATTATGTCAATGGCGCTGCATTCGATGGTCGGTTTTTACGCCTCGGCCAACCCGAGTCTGTTACGGGTCAAATGATTCAAGATCGTACCATTTCGCCAAATGATCTTAATTTTCCTGTCGGCGATGTTACGGCTCTTTATACCGGTAATGGGCTGTCTGGGGGGGGCAACTCTGGCGATTTGACCATCAGTCTAAATTCTTCCATCATCGATGGTTCTGCTTTTGCAAATATCTTTGTAAATGAAAATCAGACAGGTGCAATTACTTCTGACATGATTCTTGACGGCGCAATTAGAAATTCGGATCTGGGGGATGGTATCCTTGCTGACCGCAATTTCCAAAATTCGACTCAGATCGTTAAAACTCTTCAATCCGGTGCCGTATTTTCAGCTAAAAATTATGCCTCTGTGGCCGGCTCGTTTGCTTTACAAGGTGATGGATTTGTGGGCGTTCAGGGACTGGGCAGGATCGGTTTGCGCGGTGAGGGGAGTATTTATGGCGTCCATGCTGTTTGTGAAAATGATGCAGGCTATGCTCTTAAAGTAGATGGACGGGCAACCATATCGACGGGCGATTGGGCAGACCTTGCAGAGTTTTTATATGGTTCTGAAACTCTTGAACCCGGTGACGTGGTTATTGTGTCTGATGAAAAGGATCACGCACTCGTTCGTTGTAATCGTGAAAATGATAGCCGTGTTGCAGGGGTCATATCGACCCACCCAACCATCCAGGTGGGGCATTTGGTAAACGTTCAGGATGGCTATCCCCTGGCCCTCGCTGGTGTGGTACCGGTTAAAGTCACAACACACAACGGTACTATTCAAAGAGGTGACTTGTTGACCACCTCTGAACTTGTCGGTCATGCACAAAAATGTACCCACCCCGCCGTTGGTATCATTATCGGTAAAGCCCTTCAGAATTGGGAATCCGGTGCGGGTGTGATCAATGTGCTTGTGAATTTGCAGTAAGATATTTTGTTCTAATCAATAATTACGAAAATTATGCCATGATTAAAATACACTTGCCTCTCTCTCGTATGGATAGAGGTCACATCGTTTACTTTTTGACCCTGGTTCTCGTTATTACAGTATTGAGTATCGTGCCTGCAAACGCTCAAACATTCAAACTTACCAGGCAAACATTCGCCTCGATAACGGCTAAAGTCGAGGGTGCATCGATGAGCTTGAACGGTATCGGGGGATGGAGTCACTTTGGTACGATGAGCAGCAAAAAGTATCACGTGGGGCTAATCACTTTTGTTTTGGTGCACTCTGACCCTGGCTTTCTTCCACAATATTATGAATTGAGCCAAAATTTTCCGAATCCATTTAACCAGAGTACGAGATTTACCTTCAAGGTGCCTGTTGCAGGCCGGATTAAAATTGAAATTTACACATTACTTGGGCAAAAAATACGATCGCTTGTGTCCGATTTTCGCGCACCAGGCTCTTATTCGCTCTTTTTTGATGGCCGGGATAATCGGGGCCAACCTCTCTCCAGCGGCCTTTATCTCTGTCGAATGACAGCTGAAAATTTTCAACAGACCATTAAATTTACTCTGGTCCGTTAAAACGATTGCTATATTTGTAAATTCCATTTGCCTTAAATCGCCGTACAAAAACTGCTCGTGATGATACAAACTTGTATTTTTGCAGCAATATTCGTATATTATGTGTTGCAAACTGACAGGTGGTTTATGATTTTAGAAAAATTGACTGTTCATGATTTTGCAGTCAATTGTTTTATAGCAGGGTGTCCGGTTACCCGTAAGGGCGTGGTTCTCGATCCTGGGGGAGATGCCGATCTCATCATCAAAACGGTGCAAACTCTTGATCTCGATGTTGAGGCCATATTGTTAACGCACGGCCATATCGACCATATCGGTGACGTTGCATCCGTACAAAAGCATTTAGGTGGAGAGATCTATATGAATCCTGCCGATCAATTCTTTTTGGATAATGCTCCGATACAGGCGGCTATGTTCGGTCTGGATGTTCCCGAAAGGTTCAATGTCGATCATCCCTTGCATGGAGGAGAAACCATAAAAATTGGTAATCTGGAACTTTTGGTATTATCGACTCCGGGCCATAGTCCGGGAGGATTGTGTTTTTTCAGCCAAATGTACAAGAGTGTCTTTGTAGGGGATACATTATTTATGGATTCTATTGGCCGCTCTGATCTGCCTGGTGGCGATCAGGATCAGCTCTTGGAATCCATTCGATCAAAAATTACGATTTTGCCCAAAGAGACCTGGGTAGGATGCGGTCATGGTCCTGACACGACCATTGAGAGGGAATTGAATCATAATCCCTTTTTGCGGCAGCCCCATTAACTTTGGTAAAAAAATTATGCAGAGTATGTATCAACCATATTTTCTAAGACTTGGATTGCCAGAAACTCCTTGCAAGTTTTGCAAAAAACTCCTATTATTCTACGCCTGTATTCTATTGAGTAAGGAGGAATTATGGCTGGTTTAAAAGAACCCAAAGTCTTAATCAATGAGGATGAATGTAAAGGATGTGGATTATGCATCGACATTTGTCCGGAAAATGTTTTAGAATTTACCAAAGGTTTCAATAAAATGGGGTACCACCCGGCCGGATATAAAGGCCAGGGGTGTATAGGTTGTGGCTATTGTTTTTATCAGTGTCCTGAGCCCGGAGCGATCGCGGTGTTTAAAAAAGGATATATTAAAGAGGAGGTGAAAGCCTAGTGGCCAGGCAATTGATAAAGGGAAACGAAGCCGTTGTCAAGGGTGCGATCCTCGCTGGATGTAGGTTTTTCTTTGGTTATCCCATTACTCCGGCATCAGAAATTGCAGAGGCTGCAGCTTTTTATTTGCCTCAGGTAGGTGGAACCTTTTTACAAGCCGAGAGCGAAGTCGCCTCCATCAATATGGTTTATGGTGCTGCCTCTGGTGGTGTTAGAGTCATGACTGCCTCTTCGAGTCCGGGAATCAGTTTAAAAATGGAAGGAATATCATACTGCGCCGGTTCAGAGTTGCCATTGGTGTTGGTTGATATCAGCAGAGGCGGTCCGGGATTGGGTAATATCGCGCCGGAACAAAGTGATTATCATCAGATTGTTAAAGGCGGCGGGCACGGAAGTTACAAGCTGATTGTCCTGGCACCAAACAGTGCACAGGAAATGTGTGATCTCACCATGCTTGCATTTGATTTATCGGATAAATACCTAAATCCTGCTGTGGTCTTGGCTGACGGGTTTATCGGCCAAATGATGGAGCCGGTTGATTTTCCCGATCCTCTGCCATCTTTGCCCGATAAGGAATGGGCTTTGCATGCTGATGCAGGTGACGAAAACAGATTGATCAGTTCCATCGAGCTGGAACCCGAGATTCTGGAAAAGCATGTGCTTAAATTGCAGCAAAAATATAAGCACATACAGGAAAATGAAGTCCGTTTCGAGGAATACAAGATCGATGATGCAGAAATCGTTTTAATCGGTTATGGTGTGGTATCGCGCTTGCTACAATCCGTTGTCGATGAAATGCGTCACCAAGGGGCCAGAGTCGGTTTATTGCGTCCCATTACGCTATTTCCTTTTCCTTCCAGACGACTCGATGAGTTATGCTCTTATGTAAGCCAATTTATGGTTGTCGAATTGTCCAACGGACAAATGGTTGAGGATGTCCGTTTGGCAGTCAATGGACAAAAACCCGTACATCTCTACACTCGTTTGGGGGGTGTGGTACCTTCTACAGACGAAATCAAAGAGCAGGTTTTCAAGATATTTGAGGCAAAGTGATGGCAAAAGCCTTGCAAAAAGCAGATAGTTTTTATGAGAACTATGAACGCAAACCCGGAGCCAACAAAGATGTCACCCATTATTGTCCGGGGTGTGGCCATGGTGCCCTGCATAAATTGATCGCCGAAGCGATCGATGATTTTGGAATTCAAGACCGAACAATCTTTGTCAGTCCGGTGGGGTGTAGTGTTTTCGCCTATTATTATTTCCGGCTAGGAAATATACAGGCCGCTCATGGACGTGCACCGGCGGTTGCAACAGGCATCAAACGGGTTCATCCCGACAGTGTGGTGATCAGTTACCAGGGAGATGGCGATCTGGCTGCCATTGGTGGGAACAATATTATTCAGGCAGCCAACAGAGGTGAAAAGATTACGGTGTTTTTTGTTAATAATGCGATATATGGCATGACAGGGGGGCAAATGGCCCCAACGACACTTGTTGGACAGAAAACGACCACTTGTCCGACGGGCAGAAATCCCATGAATGAGGGATACCCGATGCGTATGGCCGAACTGATTTCTTCTTTGCGTGCTCCGATCTATGTCGAGAGGGTAGCCCTTACCGATGCCAAACACACGAACAAGGTTCGTAAGGCTGTGCGCAAGGCTCTGCGGAATCAAATCGATAACAAAGGATTTTCCTTTGTCGAGATATTGTCGACATGTCCGTCCGGCTGGAAGATGTCCCCGGTTCAGGCCAAACAGTGGATCAATGACAAAATGGTTGATATTTTTCCTTTGGGTGTTTTCAAAGATGAATCTGATAACATAGAGTCATCAGAGCCTGAAAAGTTTGTTTACAAGACCGAGAACCTGCACTCTCTATTGGATTTAAAAGAAACTGGTCCTGCGGTGACGGAAAAAACAGCCGAGCGCCGGACAACGAGCTTTAAGATGGCCGGATTTGGCGGACAAGGCATTCTGTTGATGGGTGTGGGTATTGCTCAGGCGGGGATGCAAGCAGGGTATCACGTTTCCTGGATTCCTTCCTATGGGCCAGAGATGCGAGGGGGAACTGCGAATTGTCATGTCAATTTATCACCTACTCGCATAGGGTCACCGTTGGTCTCGCAACCCGATGTGCTCATAGCCATGAATTTGCCGTCTTTGATGCGATTCGAGTCAGAGGTGAAAAAAGATGGATTGATCGTTTATGATATTTCATTGATCGATCAAGATCCCTCGAGAAATGATGTAAAGGTTTTAGCACTACCGGCCACAGAGATTGCTGACGAACTGGGGAACACACGTGTTGCCAATATGGTTATGTTAGGAGCATACCTCGGGTATTCCGGTTTGATCGATAAGGATAGCTTGTTTAGAGCATTGCCTCAGGTGATCAAGCGCAAGGCTCTTATTGATTTGAACAAACAGGCAATAGAAAAAGGCCTCGAGTATGTTGCTCGTCAGTCCCAATAGATACGTGGCTTTAGGCGAATAAGATTTTTGTCCCACAGGTTTAACCCTGGTGGGATTTTGATATATAGGTTTTTTATGGTCAATCGTGTTTCCACCGAACACTCGGTGAAAAAAAAGCTCTTTGAACAAATTTTGCCCCGGGTAGCAAAACCTGGTCGATATGTTGGCAATGAATTGCATATCATTCGCAAAGATCTCGACCGTGTTTCGTTACGCATTGCACTGACTTTTCCGGATGTTTATGAAGTTGGAATGTCCTATATGGGTTTTCCCATTTTGTATAACATCCTGAATCAGATACAGGATGTCTATGCTGAGCGCATCTATGCTCCCTGGCTGGATATGGAGCAAGAGATGCGTGACAGGCAGGTTCCTCTCTTTTCGCTTGAGACCTATTCACCTGCTCAACAGTTTGATGTCATCGGATTCACTTTGCAATACGAGATGCATGCTACCACTATTCTCAATATGATCGATCTGGCGGGTATCCCTGCAAGGTCTGCAGATCGTAAGGGCTTACCCCTGATTTTGATGGGAGGGCCATCAGCCTTTAACCCGGAGCCCATGGCACCGTTTGCAGATGCTATTCTCGTGGGTGATGGAGAAGAAGTTTTTCCCGAAATTGCTCGTACTCTTTTACAAGGCAAGGTCAATGGGGATGATCGCGTCACTGCATTGCGTAAACTGGCTGCCATTCCGGGTGTCTATGTGCCTGAATTTTACAAGCCCGAATATCACAGTGACGGACGCTTTTTACGTCTCGAGCCGCTTTATGACGACGTTCCGCGGCGTATCAGGGCCCGAACAATTTCGCAATTAAAATCAGAGTATTATCCGGAAAAACCTTTGGTTCCCAACATTGCCACCACCCATGATCGGGTTGCCATGGAAATTTCCAGAGGATGCTCAAGGGGGTGTCGTTTTTGTAATGCCGGAATGATATATCGCCCGGTTCGCGAACGCAAGGTTGCTGATTTGGTAGAACAAGCGTATAGACAGATTCGTACAACGGGGTATGATGAGGTGTCGCTTGTTTCTCTGTCAACTTCGGATTACAGCCATCTGGGTTCTTTGCTGCACGAGCTACGATCCAAATTCGCCGATGATCCGGTCAATTTGTCTTTCCCATCCTTGAGACCCGAACGATTTACACCAGAATTGGCACAGTTTGCCAAAGATGTCCGCAAGTCGGGTCTTACCTTGGCACCGGAAGCAGGTACGCAGCGTTTGCGCAAAGTCATTAACAAAGATACACAGGCCAGTGATCTGATTCGAGCCGTGGATCTGGCCTTTCGGGAAGGCTGGTCATTAATAAAGCTCTATTTCATGATCGGTCAGCCAACCGAGACAGAAAAAGATTTACAAGGCATTGTGGAATTGATCAATCGGGTCAATGATCTGGCTCGATTACATGGAGGAAAAAAAATCAATGTCTCTGTATCCCCTTTTATACCCAAGCCTTTAACTCCTTTTCAGTGGGTATCTCAAGATACGCTTGAAATGACGAGAAAAAAAACTGATTT
Organism: uncultured Cytophagia bacterium; assembly: GCA_964400115.1. Lineage (GTDB taxonomy): Bacteria > Zhuqueibacterota > Zhuqueibacteria > Residuimicrobiales > Oceaniaggregativiventaceae > Oceaniaggregativivens. The sequence goes on along the minus strand of CAYNUX010000018.1, from coordinate 5,353 downwards.
TTTTAGGCACACGGTGCGTCATAGGCGGCTTAAATTAAGTTGGCGGTCTCCGGAAACCGCAGTGGTGGAAGGTCTTCTGGCAAGGGGAGATCGTCGTATCGCTGATGTCATTGAAAATGTATGGAGACTGGGTGGCAGACTGGAAGGATGGGATGAAAATTTTCGTTTTGAACTTTGGCAAACAGCTCTTGAAGAACAGGGGCAAAATCTGGATTCATGGCTCGCTGCACGGAATCCGGAGCATCCTTTGCCGTGGGATCATATTGACAAAGGCATTACCAAGGCTTTTCTGTACGATGAATATCAGCGTTCCCTGGGTGAAACCGTAATTCCCGATTGCAAAAGCCAAGGTTGTAATCGATGTGGCTTGATGGGCCAACCCGTTTGTAAAAGTATTCTCTCAGAAGGTCCTGAATCCAGAGATCCCATGCAATTTCCCGATCTGGAGGTTCAGCACGGAACTGAATCCAAGCTTTCGCCGAAAAAATCGGCAAAAATTGTTCGTGTACACTATCGCCGGACAGAGGATATGCGGTTTTTTTCGCACCTCGATATTGTCCGATTGTTTGAACGCGCATTACGCCGGGCAGATGTAGACTTGGTTTACACTGAAGGTTTTAACCCGCATCCCAAAATCGGGTATGGCCCTTCCCTTGCCACCGGCTATATCAGTGAAGCCGAGTATATCGACATCCATGCCTACTGCGATCATGGTGCAGAGATCGTACGTCCATTGAGTCATCAACTGCCAAGAGGCGTTGAGATACTCGAAGCAAAAATTATACATCGTCGCTCTGAATCTCTGACGAGTGTCATCAACGCCGTGGATTATAAAGTTGAATTCGGCAATGGATTTGACCCCAGGCACCTGGCGACTCGAATCGACACCTTGATGGCCAGAGATCAGATCGTGATCGAGCGTATGCGCAAAGACAAAATAATAAAGTTGGATATTCGGCCTTTGATTATCGATCTCGAGGGAGTGAATGACGGGCTTGTGCTGCGCGCCAAAATCCAAGGGGGACAAAACGTACGAGTTGAAAACGTCCTCCAAAACCTATTTTCTGATCAACCTGATCTCATAAAGCAAGCCTTGATTCAACGGAAAGCTTTATGGATCAAGCATGGCGATCTCAAAGTATCGCCTATGGATCTTTGACAATACTGTTTGATTATCTTGAAAAATAATCATCAAAAGTAGATTTTTTATGTCACTTGGCGCAGCATAGGCTATTCTGATTACAAGGCCGAAAGGGTTTAATTATGAGAAAGTTAAAATGGAAAAACAAATTATTATCAATGTTTCACTGGGAGAAACCCGAATTGCAATTTTGGAAGATCAAAAACTTGTAGAGCTCTATTTTGAACGTCCTGAAAGTGAACGTATGGTGGGTGATATTTATTATGCCCGGGTTGCCAAAGTCGTGAAAGGGATGCAGGCTGCTTTTATCGATATCGGACAAAAGCAAGATGCTTTTTTGCACTTTTCAGACGTCGTAGACAATTTAAAAGATTTTGATACTCTATTCACTAACAACAATAATCAATCCAAAAGTGAAGGCTCTTCGAGGAAGCGCAGGAGAAACGGCAATGTCAACGATGTACCGCTAAAAACCGGTCAGCAGATTTTGGTTCAAGTAACAAAAGAACCGATTGCCCATAAAGGGGCTCGTATTACCACAAATATTACCTTACCCGGCCGTTTTGTCGTCTTTGTACCGTTTTCAAATGTTATCGGTATCTCTCGCAAGATATCTCATCGTCGTGAGCGGAAACGCCTTAAAGACATCGGTCGCAAAGTTTGCCCACCCGGATTCGGGATGGTCATCCGCACGGTTTCCGAAGGCAAGGATGAAGAGGCTATTCAGGCTGACTATAAAGTTCTGATGCAGCAATGGGAAAAGATGGCCAGCGAAATCAGTAAAAATGAGCCTCCTTGTCTGGTCTTTAAGGATATGGGGATTTTATCCAGTGTAATTCGCGATTTATTTACCTCTGATATCAGTCGTCTTGTGGTGGATTCGAGCAAATTATATAGACAAATAGCTCGATACCTCAAGGATGTGTCTCCCGGACTGGTAGATCGGGTGGAAATTTATCGGAAAAAAGAACCGATCTTTGATCAATTTGGAATCGAAAATGAAATCAGCAAGAGTTTGGCCAGAAAATTTTGGTTGAAAAGTGGTGGTTATATCTTTTTCGATCACACCGAAGCATTGACGGCTATTGATGTCAATAGCGGTCGGTTTATTGGTAAAAAAGATCATGATGCCAACAGCCTGAGAATAAATCTGGAGGCAGCCAGGGAGATAGCCCGGCAATTGCGACTTCGTGATATTGGCGGCATTATCATCATAGATTTCATCGATATGATAGAAGAAAAGAATCGTAAAAAACTTCAGGATGAATTCGCCAAAGAGTTGCGACAGGATCGCGCACAAGTGAGCCTGGCCCCCATCTCTTTATTCGGTATCATTGAAATGACCCGGGAACGAATTCGTCCGAATCTTCTCCATTCGATTTCTGAAGCCTGTCCCGCCTGTCTGGGTACCGGTAGAATTGTCTCTAAAAGTACGGTGGTCGCTCGTATAGAACGCTGGATCAAACGCTATAGGAGTGAAAAAGGAGATCGCGCACTGCAGCTTGTGGTGCATCCGGAATTGGCAAAATATCTCACACTTGGATTTAATAGCCATCTCCGTAAAATAAGCTGGAAATACTGGACCCGCATTAAAGTTATTACAGAAGATACCATGAGTATGGACGAATTTCGTGTATTGGATCGTAATGGAACAGAAGATCTTACGATGCAATTTAAACCTTGACTTTAATTTGCAAGTTCCTTATATTTCTGTTCTGGAAATAATTGAAAATTTTAGATAATTTGGGAGAACGTGCTGCATGTACGCAATAGTCAAAGTAGGCGGCCAGCAATTTAGCGTCAGCGAGAACGATGTCATCGAGACGCAGAAAGTTGGTGGTAATGTGGGCGATCAGGTCGAACTGGATCAGGTACTTCTCCTCTCCACCGGAGATGAGGTCAAGGTTGGCTCTCCGGCTGTCGATGGCGCCAAGATTCAAGCTACGGTTATGGACCATTTTAAATCCAAAACAGTGACGGTTTTTAAAAAGAAACGTCGCAAAGGCTATAAAGTGAAAAATGGCCATCGTCAGCAATTAACAAGATTGAAAATTGATACTATATCCATGTAATGCCTGAACATTATATGGCGGTTACCGGAGGTTTGTTATGGCTCACAAAAAAGGTGTCGGTAGTTCTCGTAACGGACGCGATAGCAATCCCAAAATGTTGGGTGTTAAACGCTATGATGGTCAGACTGTAAATGCAGGGAGCATTATTGTTCGCCAACGAGGAACCCGTATTCATCCGGGTCTCAATGTGGGGAAAGGCAGTGACGATACTTTGTTTGCTAAAGCTGCTGGCCAGGTAAAATTCGAGAAAAAAGGCAAATCCAAGACTTTTGTCAATGTGATTGCCTCCTGATTGTTACTGACGTTGTTGGTTTAATCTAAAAATTTTAGCACTCTGATCTTTTCTAGGCGCGATGTGAAAACATCGCGCCTTTTTTTGTGGGTATATACAAAAATTGTGCCAATTTTTCATAGAAGTGCTTGACTATTTGCAGATGTTGTTTTATATTTAAAACTATGGCTAATCAGGAGAGAATATGTCTGTATCACATGAACATGTAAAAAATATTGCACGTCTGGCTAAACTGCAATTTAGCCCCAAAGAAGAAGAACGCTTTACCGAACAATTTAATCAGATCCTTTCATATGTTGAAAAACTGGATGAACTGGTTACCGAATCTATAGAGCCTACAACGCATGTTCTGGATCTGTCGAATGTACTGCGTGACGATACTGTGACTCTATGGCTGACTCAAGACCAGGCCCTTGCCAACGCTCCAGCTCAAAAATCCGGGTTTTTTAGTGTGCCAAAGGTGATAGGATAATGGGACTGACGACTATTGCTGCTGTCATTCCTGCCCGATGGGCTTCTGTCAGATTTCCCGGCAAGCCATTGGCCCCGATAGATGGTCGCCCCATGATTCAGTGGGTATATGAACGCTCCTCCAAAGCCGAATCCATAGACCAGGTAATTGTGGCTACCGACGATGAACGGATTTTGCATACGGTTCAGAGCTTTGGCGGTGAGGCCGTCATGACACCGCGGGATCTCGCCAGTGGTACCGAGAGAGTCGCTTTTGTTGCCCGATCCTTATCTGCCAACATTGTCGTGAATATCCAGGGCGATGAACCGTTGATCGAGCCACAGGCCATCGATAAGGTCGCTGAACGGCTACTCTTGGATGATAAAGCTTCAATGGCTACGCTGGCACGCCGTATCACAGATCCGGCAGAGCTGAGAAATTATGATACAGCACGCGTCGTCATCGATAAAGATCAAAGAGCACTCTATTTTAGCCGTGCTGTTATCCCCTATGCCAGAGACCTGCATTCGCTGGAATTATGGCCTAAAGAATTTCCCTATTATGATCAAATCGGGATCTATGCCTTTCGCCGGGAATTTTTGTTAACGTATAATGAACTCGGCTATTCCGCCCTTGAACAAGCGGAAAAACTCGAGCAGCTCAGAGCGCTGGAAAATGGCTATACCATCAGCGTAGGGTTGGTGGATTTTAGTCCTGTTTGCGTCGATATACCAGAACATATTCAATGGGTTGAACAAAGACTAAGAGAGATGAAAAACCGTGAGTAATCAATCAAAGTATATTTTTATTACCGGTGGGGTCGTTTCGTCGCTTGGTAAGGGTATTGCCGCTGCCTCTATTGGTAGGCTTTTAAAAGCCAGAGGAAAATCCGTTACCTGCATGAAATTGGATCCGTATATCAATGTCGATCCGGGCACTATGAGCCCGTTTCAGCACGGTGAAGTCTATGTTACCGATGACGGGGCTGAAACAGATCTCGATCTGGGACACTATGAACGATTCATTCATACCAGCATGAAAAAAATAAACAATGCCACCACTGGACAGATCTATTATTCCGTCATTAGCCGTGAACGCCGGGGTGACTATTTAGGCAAGACCGTTCAGGTTATCCCCCATATTACTGATGAGATTAAAAACCGGATTTATGCTGTCGGACGAGGAGAAGAAAACGAAGGACCCTATGATATCGTTTTGGTTGAGGTCGGTGGCACGGTCGGTGATATCGAAGGACAGCCTTTTCTCGAAGCTATTCGCCAGTTCGGCCTGGATAATGATCTGCGCGATGTCATGTATATTCATTTAACCCTTGTACCCTATATCACCTCTTCCGGAGAATTAAAAACCAAACCGACGCAACACTCTGTGATGAAATT
>CAYNUX010000017.1:0-22196 GCA_964400115.1 uncultured Cytophagia bacterium | reverse complement strand
ATGTTTTTGAAAAAGAACCTCCAATGAGCCATCGTAATATTTTGCTATCTCATCCGCGTATTGTGTGTACCGGACATGTTGCGTGGTATTCACAGGAAGCCTCGCAGGAACTGCAAAAGCGTGCAGCACAGAATATGGTGACAATGTTAAATGGAAAAATACCGGATGACTGCTTGAACCCCAAGGTAAAGGTGAGATAATGAAACAACTTTGTAATCGACCTGCTCCAAAAGGACTCGCACTGTTGGCGATGGTTGGTCCCTCTTTTATCTGGTGTGCCGAATATATTGGCTCCGGTGAAGTGATTTTAGCTACGCGAACCGGGGCAATTCTCGGTACCTCTGTGCTGTGGGCTATTTTTGTCGGTATATTTTTCAAGTACTGGATCGGGTTATCCGGCGCACGGTACACGGTCTGCACAGGGGAAGGGATGATCGACATGTTTGATCGTTTACCGGGTCCGCGTCATTGGGCTGTTTGGATTATTCTTGTCGCACAATTGTTCAGCGCCATGATCTCTATTGGTTCCATTGCCACTGCCGCCGGGATTTTCATTAACTCTCTGATCCCCATCTCCCCATATTTTGGGGGATGGTTTGTCACGGTTTTTGCGTTGGCAGTGGTTTGGTCAGGTGTGTTTGATGTGCTCAAGGTGTTGATGAGCCTTGTCGTCCTGGTTATTCTTATCGGAGTCTTTTATGTGGCAGGTACGGTTTTCCCGGGTTGGCAGGAACTGATCGCTGGTTTAGGCCTCACCATTCCCAATGTGCCGGATTGGGCGACACAATGGGGGGGAGTGCACAGCAATCCGTGGCGAGAGATCCTTCCCCTTATCGGATGGGCCGCCGGTGGCTTTGCCAGTCAAGTCTGGTATACTTATTGGGTTATTGGTGCGGGATATGGCGCTGCCGAACACAGAGGCTTTGGGAAACCGGCAGATGTGAATTTGCTGTCCAATATGACCCGCGTCTGTGCAGAAAAGATCAAAAGCTGGTGCCATGTCGTTTATGCCGATGCTACGCTGGCGATGGTGATCGGTAATGTGGCAACCATGGGATTTTTAATTGCGGGTGCCGGTATTCTGGGGCCCAATCAGCTCGCACCGGAAGGGCCGCAAGTGGCGACCGCATTGTCGACCTTGTTTTCTTCTCAATGGGGTGAAATTGGGGGTACTCTGTTTATGATTTCAGCTGCGGTCGCACTGGTCGGCACACAGATCGGCCAGCTCGCGGGGTGGCCCCGTTTACTCGCCGATGCCGTGCGCCTTTGTATCCCGTCTTTTAATAAAAAGTTTTCCTGGAAAACACAATTCCGGTTGTTCCTCGTGTTGTTTTTTATTACCAATATGACGCTTGTCTATTCTATGGGACTCAAGCCGGTTTTTCTCGTCAAGGCGGGTGCCATATTGGATGGATTGCTTCTCACACCGCTGCAAGCTCTGGCCGTAGGGCTGGGGCTCTATGTCGTCATGCCACGGTTATTGTCAAAAGAGGCCTGGAGTGTATTAAAACCACACTGGATATTCGGTGTGGGGCTCGGCATTGCCTTTATTATATTTGGCTATTTTTGTGTTTTTCAAGTTCCCTATATTTTTTAAAAATGCCCTTTAATAACGAGAATATGTATGGCCATACGAGTGCTCTATTTTTCAACCCCTGATTGTGCCGTATGTCATAGCTTGAGACCTAAAATTCAAGAGATGGTATCGCACTTTGCAGACGTGGAATTTCGCTATGTCGACTGTACCCAGGAAAAATTCGAGTGCGGCCAAAACCAGGTCTTTGCAGTACCAACGATTATTCTTTTTTATGAAAATCGCCAAGTCAAGAGATTCAGTCGGATTTTTTCGGTCGAAAAAGTACAAGGTTGGATTGAGAAATTATCTAATGAAAGCTGCAGCTAGCTCGGACAAAAAAGCAGAAATAAGAAACTCGTCTCAATATGTTTCGTAAAACAGGTATAAAACTTTGAAAAACTTTTCTGCATCATAATCACACTATTTATTTTATTGGAGGAGGCAAAACGTTGAAATTATCAGTTTTTACGACAGTCTGGCTTTTACTGTTTGGGTGCGTTGCTGCGCTCTTTGCTCAGGATTATCAAACACCTGTTTCTCAATTTCAGGCCGGATTATCCTTTATCGCCGGTTTGCCGCAAAATGAATTTAAAGAAAATATGGGCAATACCGGGTTTGGTCTGGCCGGAGAATTTGCCTACCGGCTGCCGCGCTCTCCATTGCTGATCGGAGGATCTATTGGCTTTTTGATCTATGGTCATGAGACGCGAAAGGTACCCATTAGCAAATTAATTCCCGATGTCACCGTGGATGTAGAAACAAACAACAGTATTCTCATCGGCCACCTTTTGGCCCGGTTGCAGCCCTTCAGCGGAACCATTCGACCGTACCTGGATGGTTTGGTCGGATTTAACTATTTCTGGACAGAAACCACTGTACGCAGAGAACGTTGGCATGATGATGATGATAACAGCATTGCAAGCTCAACCAACCAGAATGATATCACGCTGAGCTATGGCGGTGGGGGAGGCCTGGCCATTAAAGTGTGGGATAATTACCATGATCAGGAAAGCACAAGTGGCCTGGTCGCCGTTTTTGTCGATCTGGGAGTTTATTATGTACAGGGAAGAAAAGCGGAATATCTCAAGGAGGGATCTATCGAGCGGAATACAGAAACCGGCACGATATCCTATGATTTGACAGAATCGGCCACCGACCTGGTCAATATCAAACTCGGCGTCAAAGTGGAATTTTAGGTTGTCATGAGCATTCCGGGAATCCCAAAGCATGCCCTTTACCCGGTTGAGATTCCCGAGAATCTAGTCCGCATTGTCTCAATTTCTGAAATGAAAATAACCCATGACTTTTAACAGTTTTTATAATGAATTTGACGCGGAATGTTTAGAGCGAGCAAGACGTCATGATATGCGCACACCTTTTCAAAAGGATCGCGACAGAATTATCTATACCTCCGCATTTCGTCGTCTGCAAGCCAAAACCCAGGTCTTTATGTCGGGTGAGTATGACTTTTACCGGACACGCTTGACTCACTCTTTAGAAGTGGCGCAGATCGGGCGCTCACTTTGTCACTATTTGGAAGGGTCCAGTGAATATTTATCAAAAGAGTGTTATATCGATTCTGACTTGGTAGAAGCGGTTTGTCTTGCCCATGATCTGGGCCATCCTCCTTTTGGCCATGCTGGAGAAAAAACGCTCCATTCTCTGATGCATCCCTATGGTGGTTTTGAAGGAAATGCACAGTCGTTACGAATTTTGACCGAGACGATTTACTCGGATCAAAAAAGTCGCAAGGGGATGAATCCGACCCGGGCATTCATCGATGGCATATTGAAATACAAAGCGTTTTTTTCTGATTTCACCAACCCTGACAACCATTTTCTCTATGACGATCAGAAACGCGTTCGCGAGTTTGTCTTTGGTGAGCAGACTGTTCCTGAAGAGACTGTCTCGCCAGCAGCATTGAATAGGTTCCGCAGTGTGGAATGCCAGATCATGGATTGGGCGGATGACACGGCCTATTCTATCAATGATATTGTTGACGGCATAAGCGCAGGATTTCTTGACAGCGATCAAATTCAAAGATGGGCAAAAAACAAAGCTATTAGCATAGCGCAGACCCGAATTCTGGAAAAACTACTCGAGAGCATTGCCGAACAACGGGCAAATCGCTATTTTGCTTCACGTATCGGAGATTTTATCCATGCCGTCCGGTTGGTTCCCTGTTCCAATTTTCTCTCACCCCTTACGAATCGCTATTCTTATCGTCTCGAGATAGATTCAGATATCCAAAACGAAGCGAGATTATACAAAAAACTGTCCGTTGATCTGGTTTTCCAGTCGCCTCAAATCTATCAACTCGAGTTCAAGGAAGACAATATCTTGCGCCAGCTTTTTAAAGCATATGAGGAACAGTATATCAAACGAAATACTCCGGTCATGAAATTATTGCCAACGCACTATGAATTGTTGGTTACCCAGGAAAAGAATCCGGTCAAACGCGCCCGTATTATATGTGACCATCTTGCCAGCATGACAGACGGTTTTGCTCTCAGAACCTACAAACGTCTCTATGACCCTGATTTCGGATCGATTGTGGATTTGGTATAAGGTAAAAAGGAAAAGTGTGCAATTTTATCCTCTTGAAACGTTGGAACAGTGGCAGACGTTCCAGTCTTTGCAGAAAACTCGTTTTATTTTAAAATTGAGCCCTGTATGTCCTATTAGTTACTCCGCTGAGAGGCGGGTCGAAGAGTGGCTCAAATCATTGCCTGCAGAAACCGATCTCATTTATACCACGGTTGATGTCATTGATAATCGTCAAGTGAGTCGCGTTATTGCCAAAGATTTGGATATCAAACATGAATCACCTCAGGTCATTTGTGTCGGTCAGGACGGAAACGTGCTATGGCATGGATCCCATCATCAAATCAAAATAGAGGCATTGCAGGCTTTAGGGTTAGGAGCCAATCAAAATTCCCGGTTAGAGAGAGCCCCTGTCATTATTGACCAGGCTCTTGTATTGACCCTCTGCTTGATATGATAAATGCTGTTCGGTGCACTGTGCTTTTTTATTGTTTTGCCCCGCCGCTTAATTCTTGAATAAAGTGATAAATTGAGGAAAAATCTCTATCTCCCCAGCCATTGGCGTTGGCAAGTGTAAATAGCTCCTTGACAATTTGCATTTGGGGCATGGCCACGCCGGATTCGTATGCTGTTTTAGATACAAGGTGCAAGTCTTTTAACATCCACTGCAGAGGAAATTCCGTGTCGCTGACTTTTTTGGCCAAATGGCTGCGTTTGGAGCGGATGAATGGTGCTGTGACAGGCCCTCCCAGCAATGTGTCGAATAACTGTTCTTCATCTATCCCCAATGTTTTTCCTAATTTGCAGGCTTCGGTAAATGCCATCATCGACTGTGCGAGCAGGGAATTGACCACCATTTTCATCGATGTTCCCATGCCATTTTCTCCGATATGGGCTACAGCTTTTCCCATAGCTTCAAACAGGGGTTTTACCGCCCGGACATCTTCTTTGTCACCGCCAGCCAAAAACACCAAATTTCCCTGTTCGGCGGGTTCTTTGGAACCGGCTACCGGTGCATCGATGAATCTGACCCGATAGTGTTTGGCTCTTGTGGACATGAGACGGCTCAGGGCAGGATCCACAGTACTACAGTCGATCCAGACACTGTTTTTTGCCATGTAAGGTAAAAACCCATCCTTGCCCACGGCTACCTTGTGTACGACCTGAGGAGTAGCCAGCATGGTTATCACGACGTCTCTTTCTTTAACAACCTCTTTGGGAGAACCCAACCACACAGCCCCTTGTTCTATGATCCGTTCTGCCTTTTCTCGTGTGCGATTATAAACGACAAGATTATGTTCTGCATAGAGTAAATTTTTTGCCATTCGGCTTCCCATGATTCCGAGTCCGATAAATGCAACATTCATGATCCTTCTCCTAAGGCTTTAATTTTATAAATTGATCAACGTGAGGTCGGGTTTTTAGATGTACAAAAGGGGCCGTAGAGTATGCCAAGCCCCTTTTGTGCTCTTGTTATCAAACAATCGGGGTGTATATACAGCTATTTTGAAATATCAAATGGTATGTTGTGTTTTTCAGCCAGTGATTCGAGGGTTTGATAAACCTTGTCCTGCAATGGGATGCCATTATTTTTATAATTTCTGTAATTTTCGTATTCTTTTTCCCCATGAACAAAGATACGATTTTGACCGCTGGCTTTTTCAGAATTTTTGAGCAATAGAATCAGGTCATCCATATTGCGTTTAAAAATCTCGGCATCAACAAAGCGTTTAATATCCAGAGCCAGAAAAAAGTGGCAGACATTTGGCGGGACTGTTTTGCCATCTTTTTTGGCATACACTCTGTTGGCATAAGCTCCGCCGGATAACACACCGCTGAGAATATCAACCAGAACCGCCATGCCATATCCTTTATATCCACTGAATAGTTCACCTTCACCGCCCAGTGGCAGAATTCCACCTCCTATCCGGTTGAGCATATTATGCAGCACCTGCCCGGCATCGTGGGTGGTTTTACCGCTTTCATCTACGGCCCATCCCTGTGGCAGTTCTTTTGCTTCCCTCTCATAGACCTCGAGTTTACCCCTTGGAACAACAGAGGTGGCCATATCCAGGAAAAACGGTTCTTGTTTGTTTGTTGGCGCGGCAAGGCTAATGGGATTAGTGCCAATCACCATCTCTTTCCCAAACGTAGGAACGACCAGAGGGGCTGAATTGGTCATGGAAATTCCCAGCAACTCTTTTCTCAACATCATCTGGGCATAATATCCGGCAATTCCATAATGATTGCTATTGCGAACACTGACCACTCCGACGCCGGTGTTCTTTGCTTTCAGGATTGCCAATTCTGTGCCAAAGTGTCCTATGATTTGTCCCAATCCTCCGTTGCCATCAACTGTTGCAGTGGCTGGTCCTTCCATAATGATTTCAGGCCTTGCTTCGGCCTTTATCAATCCGGAATCCATCCCATCGGTATAACGTTTGAGTCTGGCCACACCATGCGACGGAATTCCCCGGAGATCTGACTCGATAAGAACCGAGGTACAAATTTCGGCTTCTTTTTTTGGCAGGCCATATGCCTGAAAAATGTTGGAAACGAAAGGTGATAATTTTTTATCTGATACGATTTTGGCCATAAAACCTCCTCCTGGGTTATCAAACTGTGCAAGTCGACTTTTGAATATGCCTGTGCAATTATTTGTCACCGGAATATCCAATACAAATCATTATTTGCACCGATAAACTCCCGTTTTAATCCAGTGTATTCCCCTGTAACATTAGACGAAGAACAGTCTGTAAAATTCCGCCATTGCGATAGTATTTTACTTCGACGGGTGAATCAATCCGTGTTTTTACCTGGAACCTTTTTTCCAGGCCATCTTTAGACCTGGAAATGACATCGATCAGTTGCTGAGGTTTTATGTCATCGTCGATTTTGATCGTAAACGTTTCGGTGCCGTCGAGGCCGAGTGATTGAACGGAATCATTTTGCTTGAACTCCAGTGGCAGAACCCCCATTCCTACGAGATTGCTGCGATGAATGCGTTCAAAACTTTGAGCAATAACCGCTTTTATACCCAGCAACAGGGTGCCCTTTGCAGCCCAATCTCTGGAACTGCCGGTCCCGTATTCCTTCCCTGCCAGGACGACACAAGGGATTCCTTCTTGTTGGTATTTCTGTGCTGCATCATAGATCCACATCTGCTCGCCATCGGGCAGATGTCGTGTCATTCCTCCTTCGGTTCCGGGTGCAAGTTTATTTTTTAACCGGATATTTCCAAATGTTCCTCGCACCATGATCTGGTCATTGCCGCGTCGTGACCCGAACGAATTGAAATCTTTAAATTCCACGCCTTTATTTCGCAGATAGCGACCAGCCGGACTCTCTTCGGGGATGGCTCCGGCTGGAGAAATATGATCTGTGGTCACTGAATCGCCCAACAAGACTAAAACCCGAGCATTTTCAATCGGTGTGATAGGCTCAGCTTTTGGCTCGAGATTTGTAAAAAAGGGAGGCTCTTGAATATAGGTGGACTCTGTTTGCCATTGGTACAAATCTCCTTCTGAGGTAGCGATCTTGTTCCATTCTGGATTAAAAGAGTTGACATTTTTGTACATTTTTTTAAATGTCTCAGGATTGGAAGCTGATTCTGCAAGTTCCAATATATCTTTGTCATCCGGCCATATCTCTTTCAGGTAAACTGCATTGCCATTCTGGTCCCTTCCTAATGGCTCATTCATGAGGTCAATGTCTACGGTGCCGGCAATTGCATAGGCAACCACCAGAGGGGGAGATGTGAGATAATTGGCTTTTGTCCATGGATTGACGCGTCCTTCAAAATTCCGATTGCCACTGAGTACAGAAGCAGCCACCAGATCATGATCTTTGATGGCCTGAGCAATGATTTCAGGTAACGGACCGCTATTTCCGATACACGTGGTGCAGCCATATCCGACCGTATGGAAACCCAATGTCTCCAAATAAGAATCGAGCCCGGTTTCTCGATAATATTCTGTAACCACCCTGGATCCGGGAGCCAGGCTGGTCTTGACGTAAGGGGGAACTGTCAGGCCTCGTTGAACGGCTTTTTGGGCGAGCAGCCCGGCAGCCAGCATGACCGAAGGATTGCTGGTGTTAGTACAACTGGTAATTGCAGCGATTACCACAGAACCATGTTTCAGTTCGGATTTTTCACCCGTTTCGAGAACCACCGAGACCTTTTTATTCAAGTCTTTGTCACTCAACTGAAATCCGCGCTTTTCAAAGGGTGCTTTAAGCGCCGATTGGAAAGAGGGTTTCATTTTTTTTAGCGTAATCCTGTCCTGGGGTCTTTTCGGGCCGGCCAGACTGGGTTCAACGGTGCCCAGATCCAGTTCAAGCGTATCCGAGAATTCGGGATCGGGTGTATCATCTGACCTAAACAGCCCTTGCTCTTTGAGATAAGCCCGCACCAGATCCACATGTGCCGGATTACGACCTGTTCGCAAGAGATAATTCATGGCTTCTTCATCCATAGGAAAAAAGCCCATTGTTGCTCCATATTCAGGTGACATGTTGGCAAGGGTTGCCCTGTCAGGAAGAGTCATATGGCTCAATCCGGGACCATAATATTCCACGAATTTTCCCACCACCCCTTTTTCTCTGAGCATCTGTGTCGCGACCAACGTGAGGTCTGTAGCTGTGGCACCGGGAGGTAGTTGTCCATACAATTTGAATCCCACCACCTGGGGCATCAGCATATAGATGGGTTGGCCCAGCATGACAGCCTCGGCCTCGATACCCCCGACTCCCCAGCCGACAATACCCAAGCCATTGATCATGGTGGTATGAGAATCAGTGCCGACAAGGCTATCAGGGTATGTCAGCAGTTTGCCATCGAGTGGTTCCGTGAACACGCCGCGAGCGAAATATTCGAGATTGACCTGATGAACGATGCCAACGCCAGGGGGGATGACCTTGAATTTTTTGAATGCCTGTTGACCCCATTTTAAAAATTCATATCTTTCCCTGTTACGTTTGAATTCAAATTGCATATTGAGTTTCAAGGCATCAGGGTTGGCAAAGGCATCTACTTGAACCGAGTGGTCGATGACCAATTCTGATGGAATGAGAGGTTCGATCTTTTGAGGATTACCACCCAATTTTTGCATAGCACTGCGCATGGCTGCTAAATCCACCAGAGCAGGCACCCCGGTGAAATCCTGCAACAGAACTCGTGCTGGCTTGAATGGTATTTCATATTGTTCGGTTGAGTGGGGAGACCAGTTCGCTACCTTTTTGATATGTTCTTCGCTTATTTCTTTGCCGTTGTAATTGCGCAGCACCGATTCAATGAGTACTTTGATCGAAAAGGGAAGAGAAGAAATGTTGGCGATATTGGCTTTTTCCAGGGCGCTCAAGCGATAAATATAAACCGTCTCATTCCCTATCTGCAGGGTATCTCGCGACCCTTGATAACTGTTCGAGTTTGACATTTTAACTCCTGTAATATTTTCTATATCAAACCATGTTGACTCGATTCGGGATCAATAAGTATCATCCAGTGCACTGTCGTCTTGTTTTTCTTTTTTATAGACGAAAAATTTCTGTTTGAGACCTTGCAAGTCAGCCTGGGCTTCTTGTGCTCTTTGCAGGTAAACCTGTGCAAGATGATCTTTTGCCTGCCCAAAAAAATGAACAATAATTTTAAGCATCTCGATCAAATCAAGGTTAACTGGCTTTTCCGAGATCAGGTGATCCCATATGCTCTGCTCAACAATATTGACCGCTTCCTGGACTTCACGCAGGCTATAGCCCTCATCGCTACGCTGCTGTGCCAGTTTCTCCATATATTTATAAAATTGCTTTGGACTATTTGATCGTATGGAATCCAAAAAAGCGTTCAAGAATGCTTCTTCGCGATCATGATGACTTTCAAAATCGATCATTTCATAGTGGGATTGGTTGAGTTTTTGCAGGTCATTGCAGATCGACTCGATCAGGTCATCTTTGTTGAGTTCCAGTGTCTGTATCAACTTTTTGATGTTTTGTGTCATGATAGCGAATTATTCGTTTGTTTCGTCTTTTTAATTGTTCTTCTATGCGACCCAAAATTCTTTGCACATATTTTGCATATTCAGTGCCCATTTGCCGGGATTCTTTATCCAGTCCCCGTTCAACCACAATGACAAAGTCATCAATCGTTTGTTGAGAAACAGGTGTAGGATACGCAGCCCATTGAATGAGCGACGTTTCGATTTCATCATGGAGTTCCTGATAAGGGCAATCCTTGTATTCTTTAAAGGGATATGGATTTGCCTCCAGCTGAAAACCTTTCAAGGCCATGATCAATGGTTGATAATCGTAATCAAAATAGAGTCTTGGGAACTGATATTCGATAACATAGTTCCAATTATTATCATCCGGAGATGTATGATGACGATTCAATCGCGAAATAAAAACACCCACATCGGGGTGTAAAATTTCTCCTCGATAGATTCTCATTTCGCGCATCTTGCCATAGGCATCCTTACGTAAATCCCCTCCCAGCAGCAAGAGACAGAGAAAGTATTCCGGATTTGTGATTTTTTGAAACCCGGTATTTGCCGGTGTTTGCAAGCTGATATGGAGACTATGAGGCCTGACGTCAATAAAATGTGTTGCCAGAGTGATTAATTGTGAAAGAATCCACCCATCCTGAGTCGCTGGTTTTGAGACATCTCCGAGCAGCTTATGGCGCCCAAATGCGAGTTCTAGAAATCCACGGCTGCGGTTTTGAGTTGAGGTCAGAAACCCATGATCATCGACATGGCCGCCCAGTTTCCATGCCCGGCGCATTAAATCAAAATCGTAAAAATAGTAAAAAGAGTCAAATTCAGCATCTTCAGATTCGGTTGCTTTTATCGCCCGTACACCCAGATTAGAGAACTCTAATTCTGCTCCAAGGGGCAAGGTGCCGACCCGTCTGTTTGCACGTACCCAATCCACGACATGTCGGGCTCTTGGCATACTAAAGAGCTGTTCGGCAATATAGATTGCTGCAACAGCATAATCGACATATTCAAGGGTCGGGTCATAGTGTGCCAGTCCGAGGTGATTCCAGGCATTTCTCCATTCATGTCGATGCGTTTCCATGAGCTTTAATGCCATCATGGCGGAAATGGTGTGGAGATAATAGGCATTGGTCACCTTGACATGAGAACGAAAATAATGGCGGAATTTTTCCTCCAACTGGTTAAAGATCATAAATTTGACTGCCAAGCGCATATAGCTGTCAAAATAAGCTTGTGCCTTTTGATCGGTCTGAAGCCACTCCAGACTGGGTGTACTGGCTTTTTCGATCTCGTGTTTGATAATAAATGCGGGCAATCCCACGTCCTGAAAATATTGTCGTACCAGCGAGTGTACTTCTTCAGACAATAGTTCTTTGGTCACCCGAAGCGGCAGTGCATCCCGGTCATAGTCGAGAAATTGATCCGTTTTGGATTCTACATACTGGTTGACCCGATTCTCGATATGTTCTTCGATGCGGTCGCGGCTCTCTATGTCTCTGCTGAAAAATGGCTTGAGTGCTTTGGGTTTTCCTATATACGTCTGGCAATCCAGAAAACTATCCTTACTCAATACCTTAACAGGGATACGTTCGTACAAGTTGCCAACACTTTCGTAATCATCGATTTTTTCAAAATCAGCAGGTGTGACATCATAAATGATCCTGCCTTCGATTTTCGATCCGCGCCAGGCTAGTGCAAACGGGTACCCGCTTTTTGGATGAATGCGTCTGTAATTAAAGAGAACCGCATTTTCGCTGACAAAGATTCGTCCGGTGATAAGCTGTAAATGATAATCATCATTCAGAGAGCCATACACAAAAAGCTTGTCATTATCTGCAGTGAGCATTGAAGGGTTGTTTTCGGTAAATAGTCTAGCCACCGGTTAAATATTGAAATGAATTTTAAATTGCTCCATCATCTCTTCAGGTGAGATTGCGGTCATCCTGCCTTGCTCATACTGTTGATCCACCCAGCTAAAAATTTCGCCCACACGTTGATCTCGTTTATCCACCGGGGTTTTTCCTCTTTTCTCCAGTTGTTGGTTGATCCAGAATCCCACGCCTGCAATACCGGATCTATTAGTGATATTTACACCCAGTGGTCGTTTGAGGATTTTGGCGGTGTTAAAGATATTATAGATCTCTTCATTTTTGATCACTCCATCTGCGTGGATACCGGCCATAGTCACATTAAAACGTTCACCCACGAACGGAAAGTTGTGCGGAATCTGGGTTCCGATTTCGCGCATATAATTGCCAATATCTGTAATTGCGGTCAAATCCATACCATTTGAACTCCCTGTCAGCGAGGTATATTCCACTGCCAGTGCTTCGAGCGGGGAATTTCCAGTGCGTTCTCCAAAACCGAGAATGGTGCCGTTGACAGCAGAGACACCTGAGAGCCAGGCCGTAACTGAATTGATGTGGACTTTGTGAAAATCGTTATGTCCATGCCATTCGAGATTTTCTGCAGGAATTCCAAATTCTTTTTGCAGATAATAGATAATCTTACGAACGGAACGCGGCAAGGCTACGCCCGGATAGGGCAAACCATATCCCATGGTGTCACATAGACGGATTTTAATTTTCAACCCTGATTGCGCAGCGAATTTCAATAGCTCCTCGGTAAAAGGGACTACTGCACCCCAAAAGTCTGCCCGCGTAACATCCTCATAATGACAACGAATCGTTTCCAGTCCTGCTTCTGCAGCCGCACGCACGACCTGCATAAACGAGTCCAAGACTTGTCGCCTGGTTTTTTTAAACTTTAGAAAAATGTGATAGTCGGATATGGAGGTCAGCATGCCCGTTTCTTTGATCCCGATCTTTTTGACCAGTTCCAGATCATTGGGGTTTGCCCGGATCCATGCGGTGACTTTAGGGAATTTGTAACCTTTGTTTCTGACCTCTTCCAGAGCTTCTCGATCTTTGTCAGAATAGATAAAAAATTCTGATTGTCTGATGATGCCGTTTGGGCCAGAGAGTCTGTGGATCAGGTCGAACAGGTTCGAAACTTGTTCAATTGTATAAGGAGTCCGTGCTTGTTGACCGTCGCGAAATGTGGTATCTGTCATCCATATCTCCGATGCTGGCCGGGCATCCACCACTTGGCCATCAAAAAATGTTTTTGGCACCTCTTCATAGGGGAACATGTCTCGCATGAGATTGGGTTCCTGGACGTCTTGTAAAGGGTGTTTGACATGTTTAAATACTTGTTGCCAGGAAGCATTTTGTTGCTTCATATTCTCCTCCAATAAATAGCTCATTTCAACATCAACAATAATAGTCTGTGGCAGAAAGGAATGTGGCTCTTAGGGTTCTTGTACTTCTGTCAGGTAATTCAAGACTTTGCGGATCTCTTGATTTTCAGGGGATAACTCAAAGGCACGCTTGTAAGCCTTTATTGCCAAATCCATTTTATTCAGACGGTAGTAACATTGGCCCAATAAAAAGAATACTTGAGAATCATCTTTTGCCAACTTTGAAAGTGCTTTTAAATGTTCCACCGCACACTCGTAGGCATGGTCATCCATACATGCCTGCGCAGCATGAAAATGTGCAATGGGAGATTCAGAATTTCTTTTAAGCAATTCCTCAAAGCTGGATCGTCCTTTTTGAAATTGCCCCAGATGCCAATGGGTAATTCCCATCCAGTAATAAGCCATTACATAATCGGGTGATAGCTCGATAACTTTTTCCAGATTGTCGATCGCATCTTTGAGTCTGGCAGCACGATAATGGCATATTCCCAGATAGTAATATGAATATGCGAGTTCGGGGTTCATCGTTACCACTTTTTCAAATACCGAAATTGCTTTTTCAATCGCTCCTGATAAATAATAGGCGTTGCCCAAAGTCATCAGTGTTTGTGCTGCTGGCGATGCTTTGACTTTTTTTTCAAGTGTTTCAATAAGTGAAGGAAGCTGCGTTAAATCCACATTCGATGGTTCCATATTTTCCATAATCCTGGGCCTCTCGCGTCAATATATTCTTTCGTCTTATTATAAGAGAGTCTGGTTTGAAAAGCAAGTATAAATGTATTGATTTTCTGTGCACATTTGTATAAATTGACAATCTGTTTTCTTCAAATGTCGAGGAATAAAATGAAGAAATTTATCTCAATAACTTTAGCGGGTTCATTTTTAGTGGCCTGTGCAACCAGTCAACCGCAACGTAAGCCTTTGCCGGAAGAGACTGCAGAGAAGGAAAAGCCGCCCGAGATTGTCGAGACTTTTGATCCAATGACACTGGGTGAATATGAACAATTCAGTCTTCAACCTGTGCAAAAAGAAGAACCGTTCGATCTGGAAGCCTGGGTCAAAGGGTATGAAGGACAGAGCGAAGAAAAAAAAGTGAATGGATTTCGAGTGCAGCTCGTTTCCACGCGAGAAGAAGAGGAAGCGAGATTGATTCGCAGTGAAGCGCTCTTGGATCTCGATCAACCTGTCTATCTCTCGTATGATAATCCCTATTACAAAGTGCGCGTGGGTGATTTTACCACTCGTTCACAAGCCGAGAGATATAAAGAAGAGCTTGCATTGCGGGGTTTTCCCGATGCCTGGGTTATACGAACCATAATCAATGCGGGGCCTCTTGAAAAAAAAGCCGTAGCTGATTCTTTAGAATTCCCTGTCTTTGAGGAAAACAGTTTACCAGACACCCCATGAAAAACGGATTTTTCTTCGGTTGTTGCCAAAGCCCGATTTTTTATTTGTAATCGGGCTTTTTTTTTATTATATTTAAAATTATCACTATAATTTGGTGTTTTCTGCTTTATGTCATACAGTTTTCCCGTCTCCTCTGATTTCAGTGATGTACGGGTTTGTTTTTAGGAGGCAATATGTCCGGACACTCTAAATGGAGTACCATCAAGCGCAAAAAGGCCAAGGCCGATGCTGCCCGTGGCCGGGTGTTTACCAGGTTGATCAAGGAAATCGCGGTTGCAGCCCGCATGGGGGGAGGCGATGAAAATTCTAATCCTCGGTTGCGTAGTGCAATGGGTGCTGCCAGGGCAGCCAATATGCCGGTGGCAAATATTGAAAAGGCCATTAAACGCGGTACCGGAGAATTACCCGGTGTGATTTATGAGGAAATTGTCTATGAA
Source organism: uncultured Cytophagia bacterium (assembly GCA_964400115.1). Taxonomy (GTDB): domain Bacteria; phylum Zhuqueibacterota; class Zhuqueibacteria; order Residuimicrobiales; family Oceaniaggregativiventaceae; genus Oceaniaggregativivens. The sequence continues at coordinate 6,980 of CAYNUX010000017.1, read as the reverse complement.
GGATACGGCCCCGGTGGTGCTGCTTTGTATATGGAAACATTGACAGATAACAAAAACCGCACCGTCGCAGAATTGCGTCATCTTTTCAGTAAATATGGTGGAAGTCTGGGTGAGAACGGCAGTGTTGCATGGATGTTCAATAAACGAGGTGTGATCGTCGTCCCGAGCGAGGGGGCGACTGAGGATGACCTTATGATGGCTACCCTGGATGCTGGCGTCGAAGATATTGAAAATGAAGATGATGTCTTTCGTTTGAGTTGTGAACCTTCAGATCTGGAAGCGGTAAAGAACGCTCTTGATGAAGCAGGGTTGTGCTACGAGTCTGCAGAAATTACAATGGAACCGACCAATACAGTTAAATTGGAAGGTAAACAAGCCGAAGCCATGCTAAAGCTGATGGATGCTCTTGAAGAGCACGATGATATGCAAAATGTTTCTTCTAATTTCGATATTGATGAAGAACTCATCGAGGAATTGAGTTAACTTGATGATTTTGGGCGTTGATCCGGGAAGTCAAAATACTGGGTATGGACTGATTCTGGCGGGTGATCGAAATCAGCATTCGTTTATTCATGCAGGTTGCTTACGTTTTTCTTCTCAACGCGATTTCAATGAGAGACTAAAACTGATTTATGATCAGATGACCGCTCTTATACAAGATCATGAACCCCAGCATGTTGCATTCGAAGATGTGTTCTATGGAAAAAATTTTAAATCCGCTCTGAAATTGGGCCAAGCACGAGGTGCAGCCGTGTTGGCTGCATTAAATCTTGATAAACGAGTTTTTGCCTATTCTGCACGTGAAGTCAAGCAGGCGATTACCGGTTACGGAAATGCATCCAAGGAGCAAGTGAGAGCTGGAGTCACCAGGTTGTTAAACCTTTCTGAACCTCCCTCTCCCCTGGATGCATCAGATGCACTGGCAATTGCTCTCTGTCATGCCCATCGTCTGGGATCAGTAATCACGAATGCTAACAAGGGACGCCTTTGACCTGGTCGTCCGAGGGACTGTAAAACCCTATGATTGCACATATTCAAGGACAATTGCAGGAAAAACAACCCTCAAAAGTGGTGGTTAAAGTCCACGGTATTGGCTTTTTTTTAAGTATTCCGGTCCCTACCTACGAGACTTTGCCTAGAGTTGGGGAAGAGGTCAGACTTTATACTCACCTGCATGTTCGTGAAGATGCCTTAACATTGTTCGGGTTTGCGACATTACAAGAAAGAGAACTCTTTTTAGACCTTCTGTCGGTTTCAGGTATAGGTCCACGTCTTGCCTTAACGGTATTGTCGAGTGCACCTGTGACAGAGCTTTATCGTTATCTTGCTGAAGGAGATAATACCTCGTTGGAACGTGTACCAGGATTGGGCAAGAAAACCGTTCAAAAACTTTTACTCGAACTCAAAGACAAGGCAGCGACGCGGGTAGAGCCTGCAGCACAGGTGACAAATGCCGACCGGCAGATAATGCGCGAAGCTTTGCAGGCCCTTGTGGCCCTCGGTTTTACAGAAGCCGAAGCACGCCAATCTATAAACAAGGCCGCAAAGCAACATGAAGTAGGGCTTAATATTGAAGACCTCGTGCGCAATGCGTTGCAACATAAATAGGATCTATTTTGTCGTATAAAGATCGTGTTACATATCCTGATCGTCTGACCGGTGAAAATGATTTAGACCTGACTCTCAGGCCACAACAATTGCGAGATTTTATTGGTCAGGATAAAGTTCGAAAAAATCTCGATATTTTTATCCGGGCCACTCTTGAGCGAAATGAGCCTCTTGATCATGTACTTTTCCATGGTCCGCCCGGACTAGGGAAGACGACTCTGGCTCATATTATTGCTCAGGAGTTGGGAAGCCAAATTCGAGTCACTTCCGGGCCAGCCTTGGAACGACCCGGCGATCTTGCCGGATTACTGACTAATTTGCACGAGCGAGATGTATTGTTTATCGATGAGATTCATCGACTGAATCGTGTGATTGAAGAATATCTTTATCCGGCGATGGAAGATTTCAAGCTGGATATTATTATCGACAAGGGAGCCAATGCACGGACGATACAATTGCAGATTCCTCCTTTTACCCTGGTGGGCGCAACCACCCGCGCTGGCTTGCTCACGTCTCCCTTACGTGCGCGATTCGGTGTCTCTTTGCGCATGGACTATTACCCCATTCAGCAGCTGGCTATGGTGGTCAAAAGATCGGCACTCATCCTCAATGTCAAAGTTGAAGAAAACGCAGCGGTGGAAATCGCTAAACGTTCGCGGGGGACACCGCGTATTGCCAATCGACTGTTGCGCAGGATTCGTGATTTTGCCCAGATCGAGGGGAAATCCGTGATCAGCCATGACCAGGCGTGCCGTGCTTTGGAACAGCTGGATGTCGATGAAAAAGGCCTGGATGATATGGATAAGAGAATTTTATTGTCTGTCATCGATAAATTCAGCGGTGGTCCTGTGGGATTGAATACTTTGGCTGTTGCTATCGGAGAAGAACCCGACACCATCGAAGAAGTCTATGAACCTTATCTCATACAAAACGGATTGCTGAATAGAACATCACGCGGTCGTGTGGCTACAGAGCTGGCGTTTCTTCACTTTAATCGCCATCCCCGTTCACCGCAACAAGGTCAGTTGTTTGAATAAAAGAACAGGAAAAGAATTAGCACAGTCATCAACGAGTCTCTCTCTGGTTAATATGCGTTCAAATCGACTCAAGGTGAGCTGTTAAGCCGATAGATTGATTGAATAGGAGGGTGCCGCGCCATGAAATTATCCGATTTCAAGTATAATCTTCCCGAAAAGTTGGTTGCTCAGTATCCGGCGGAGGAGCGCGATGAAAGCCGCTTGATGATTTTAAATCGGGAGTCTGAAGGCATTGAAGAAGGTGTTTTTGCAGATGTGATTGATTATCTGCAAGAGGGGGATAGTCTTGTTATCAATGAAACCAAAGTGTTTCCCGCTCGTCTTGAAGGTACAAAAGATAAAACTGATGCCAAAGTTGAAGTTTTTCTTTTACGAGAATTGGAACAAGGCCTGTGGGAAGTTCAAGTGAAACCCGCCCGTAAAGTACGGGTCGGAAATAGACTTTCCATCGGCAATGATTTGGCATGCGATGTTATCGATAATACGGTGTCAGGAGGACGAGTTGTTCGGTTTAATTTCGGCGGAGATTTTTATGAAATCGTTGAAAGAATCGGCAAGTCTCCTTTACCTCCGTATATAAAGCGAGAGCCGGAACTTTCTGACAAGGAGCGCTATCAAACGATTTATGCCAAGTACCGTGGTGCCGTTGCTGCTCCTACGGGAGGGATGCATTTCACTCAAGAATTGTTGGATAAAATTCGTAAAAAAGGCGTGAATATTGTTCCGTTGATGTTGCATCTGGGCTTGGGAGGTTTCCGCTCGGTTGTTGTAGAGGATCTCAGTCGACATAAAATGGATTCCGAGTTTTATGAAATTTCTGAGCAAACCGCCGAAACCATTAACAAAACCATGAAAGCAAAGAAAAATGTCATTGCCGTAGGAACCAGTGTAGTCCGGGCCCTTGAAACCAGTGTCACGTCTGAAGGATGGGCGAAACCGAGCAGCGGATGGACCGACAAATTCATTTTTCCACCCTATGATTTCAAGATTGTTGATCGCATGATAACAAATTTTCATCCTCCCAGCTCTACCATGCTTATGCTGGTTTCTGCTTTCGCCGGAAGGGATTTTGTTTTCAAAGCATATCGAAAAGCAATCCGGGAAAAATACCGCTTTCTCGGATATGGCGATGCTATGTTGGTCATTTAAACCATGAAAACACTGGCAAGACATGCGGCCATCATCGTCGCTGCAGGCAAAGGCAAGCGAATGGCCAGTCCGGTAAAAAAACAATATCTTGAAATTTCGGGGAAACCGATTCTTTACTGGACACTCAAACGATTTCAAGATTATTCTGATATTAAAGAGATCGTGCTCGTGGTTCCTGAAAAGGATCTGGCAACACTGGAACCCTTGGTCACCCATCACTGGCAAATGACCAAAGTCATCAAGCTTGTTGCCGGGGGTAAAGAACGCCATCATTCTGTGTATAGTGGATTGCAGACCCTTTCACGTAATATCGATCTGGTTCTCATACATGATGGTGTCAGGCCTTTTGTCAGTGATGCCATGTTAAAACGGGCAATCGACGCCGCAGCTGAGCACAAAGCAGCTGTTGTCGGGGTTCCGCCAAAAGATACCATCAAGCGTATTGAGCATAATATTATCATCGAAACTTTACCCAGAACTCAGCTGGTTCACGTTCAAACTCCGCAGGTTTTTAGATATGACGTGATTATGCAAGCATTCGAATATGCGTTTACCCATCAACAATTCAGTACTGATGATACTGCTTTGGTGGAAAATATCGGTATATCTGTCAAAGTGGTTATGGGTGACTATGAAAACATAAAGATTACTTCCAGGGAAGACATGCTTTTGGCTGAACAAATATTGAAACGCTGGTATCCGGTATGAGAATCGGTCATGGATATGATGTCCATCGTTTGGTGGAAAATCGCCCTCTTATTTTAGGAGGAGTTGAAATACCCCATTCCCGGGGATTATTGGGACATTCGGATGCAGATGTGCTTACCCATGCGATTTCTGATGCGCTGCTCGGAGCCGTTGCTTTGGGGGATATTGGGCAGCATTTTCCAGATTCTGATATTAAATACAAAGGGGCTTCGAGTCTTGTTCTGTTAAGGCATGTGGTGGATCTTTTGGCCAGAACCGGCTACAAGCCTCACTGCCTGGATACGACAGTGCAATGCCAGCAACCTAAATTAGCGCCTTTTATTCCCGAGATGCGAGCTCTTTTGGCAAAGGCGATCAAAGTGCAGGTAGAAAGTGTTTCTGTCAAGGCTACCACGACCGAAGGTTTGGGATTCGTGGGCCGTAAAGAGGGAATTGCAGCACACGCTGTTGTGTTGGTCAATGCGATAGACTAAATTCTGTCGCTATATAATAGTCATGCCAATGGATGCCCGCTCTGCTTTGGAGTGGTACTTTTGCTTTGAGGGTTAAATATTGTCGTTGGGGAAAGGAACTGTCCATGTCTTTAAAGCTTTATAATAGCCTGAGCAGAGAAAAAGAGATTTTCGAACCACTCGTCCCCGGACGAGTCCGAATGTATGTATGTGGACCAACGGTTTACGATTATCCGCATATCGGGCACGCCAAGAGTTATATTTCATTTGACGTGATCGTTCGTTATTTGAGGTATTCAGGATATAACGTTCGCTATGTACAAAATATTACCGATGTAGGTCACTTGCTCGATTCGGGTGAAGACCGGATTCTGAAAGGTGCTCAGCAGGAAAAGGTCGAGCCCATGGAGCTCGTAGAGCGGTATACCCGCGCATATTTTGAAGCCATGGATGCATTAAACGTCGAAAGACCTGATATATCGCCTCATGCTGCTGCTCATATTCCTGAACAGATCAAGTTGGTTACGGAACTCGTTCAAAAAGGATATGCATACGAGACCAATGGATCGGTTTATTTTGATATTACTAAATGGCAAGAGTATGGTAAACTCTCGGGACGAAAATTTAACGAACAACAAGCTGGTGCCCGGGTGAATGTTAATCCTGAAAAAGAACATCCTGCTGATTTTGCATTGTGGAAAAAAGCCGAGCCAGAGCATGTCATGCAATGGGACAGTCCCTGGGGCCCGGGGTATCCTGGCTGGCATATTGAATGTTCGGCAATGTCCATGAAATATCTGGGTGAAACTCTGGATATTCATGGCGGAGGGATGGAAAATCAGTTTCCCCATCACGAATGCGAGATTGCGCAAAGCGAAGCTGCTACTGGAAAACCGTTTGTTCGCTATTGGGTTCATAACAATATGGTGCTGGTGGATGGTGTGAAAATGTCCAAATCGCTGGGTAATTTTACAACTGTCAGCGATGCCTTGAAAAAGTTACGTGGTGAAGAACTTCGCTTTTTTATTTTGCAGACACATTATCGATCCCCAGTGGATTTTAGCGATGAAGCAATCGCGGCTTCGGCTCAGGGACTCGAACGGCTGCACAAGACATACAAGAGTTTGGTTCGTCAAAGTCAGGGCGTTGAATCTGATGAAACGCAGGTTGAATCCACTGCAGGCGGGGTCATCGAGCAGGTCAAGGCAGAATTCAAAAAAGCCATGGATGATGATTTTAATACACCCATGGCGATTGCGGCTCTCTTTGATTTCAGCCGTGAGGTGAATAAAGCTCTTGATGGACAAATCTCTGTCCAGGCTGAGGGAGTGGCAGCTTATCGGGATATTTTTGCGACGCTGGCTGGCCAGGTTCTCGGCATATTACCCAAGGAGGAAAAAAGAGTCGCTGCCGAGCCTTTTGTCGAGCTTTTATTAGAGTTGCGACGGCAGTTCAGGGCGGATAAAAACTGGCAGATGGCTGATACCATTCGTGACGAGTTACAAAAACGTGGGGTGGTGATAGAAGATTCCAAAGAGGGCACCCGATTTCACCTCTAGTCTATAGGGTAGGACACGAGTTGTGCCAGTACAACGAGAGGGCCAATTCTGTACTGAAAGAAGACCGAGTACCAGCTCATCTTGCAACGATAATATCGGGTTAGAATTATTTATGGATTAAGTATTTTTTTCTTGCATTTTAAATTTGATTTGTTATATTATAAGGCTGTTAAAGTAGTACAGTTCAGGTCGTCGGGCCACCATAGCTCAGTTGGTAGAGCGCCTCACTTGTAATGAGGATGTCGCGGGTTCGACTCCTGCTGGTGGCTCCAATACGGGGAGATGCCCGAGCGGCCAAAGGGAACAGACTGTAAATCTGTCGGCAAACGCCTTCGGAGGTTCGAATCCTCCTCTCCCCACAGAGAAAAATATCGGACTCTGGCTCGAGCCGATATTTTTTTGTCTTTTGTGGATGCGGGAGTAACTCAGTTGGTAGAGTAACAGCCTTCCAAGCTGTCAGTCGCGGG